>NZ_JBFUKO010000060.1:0-16305 GCF_056400805.1 Aminobacter sp. P4_H6_2 | reverse complement strand
CACCTACATGGTGCTCTTGATCCTGATTGTGGTGTTCATCTTCGACAATATTTCCACCGCATTGCGCCAGCGCCTGATCGGCGGGAAGGCCAGCCACTGAACATCATTGCAAATCTTGAGAAGTCGGCCACTACTTCGTCAAACTGTCACGCAAATCATCTATCGGGCAATCGCCCTCAAGGACTTCGCGCCATGCGCTACGCCATCTACTTCACGCCCGAACATGACGACCCGCTGTGCCGCATCGCGGCCGGCTGGCTCGGGCGCGATGCATTTGGTGGCGCAACCACGCCAGCCAAGGCGTTCGGCGATCTGTCGGCGGCGGAAGTCGCGTTCCACGCGGCCGCCGCACGCCGCTACGGTTTCCATGCCACGCTCAAGGCGCCGTTCCGCCTCGCCGACGGTGTTTCCGAGGCGTCGCTGGTCGATGCCGTTTCTTCTTTCGCAAACGACACGACACCCTTCGACATCCCGCGCCTGAAGCTTGCCCAGATCGACGGCTTTTTCGCCCTGATCCCGGCGGAGCCCCTGCCCGAGCTCGACCGCTTCGCCGGCGATGTGGTGAGGGCGTTCGAGCCTTTCCGTGCACCGCTGAGCGACGCCGAGATCGCCCGCCGCAACCCCGAGGCGCTGTCGCCGCAGGAATGCCGCAACCTCAGCCAGTGGGGCTACCCTTACGTATTCGACACCTTCCGTTTCCACATGACGCTGACCGGCCGCGTGGCAGCCGAGGAAGCACCGCGCGTCCGCGCCACAATCGAGGAATGCCTGGGCAGCGTGCTCGACAAGCCTGTGCCGGTCGACGGGCTGGCGCTGTTCGTCGAGCCCACGTCGGGCGCGCCGTTCGAGGTGCGGGCCTATCGCGCGCTGGGCAATCAAGCTGAAAGAAAGACCGCCTGAGATGACCGACCTTGTCTTGAGAAACGCCCGGATCGTTCTGGCCGACACCGTCATCGACGGTTCGATCGTCGTGCGCRACGGCAAGATCGCCGAAATCTCCACCGGTCCTAGCGCGGTCGGCGAGGACATGGGTGGCGACTTCATCATTCCAGGCCTGGTCGAGCTCCACACCGACCATCTCGAAGGTCACTACGCGCCGCGCCCCCGCGTGCGCTGGAACCCGATCGCAGCCGTCTTGGCACACGACGCGCAGGTGGCTTCCGCCGGCATCACCACCGTCTTCGACGCTCTGCGCGTTGGCATGGACGAAGACGCCGACATGACCTCCGCCGACATGCGCCTGCTCGCCGACGCAATCGAAGACAGCGTGCGCGCCGACCGCGTGCGTGCCGACCACTTCATCCATCTGCGCTGTGAGGTCTCGGCCGGCGACTGCCAGGACAGCTTTGCGGTTTTCGATGGCGACGACCGCGTCAAGCTGGCTTCGCTGATGGACCACGCACCGGGCCAGCGCCAGTTCGTCGACCTCGAAACCTACGCCTATTACTACCAGCGCAAGCTGAAGCTGAACGACGTCGAGTTCCAGGCCTTCTGCGACAAGCGCATGGGCGATTCCGCCCGCAACTCCAGGCCAAACCGCGATGTCATTTCGGCCGCCTGCCACGCGCGTGGCATCGTTCTGGCGAGCCATGACGATGCCACCACAGCCCATGTCGACGAAGCGATCGCCCAAGGCATTCGCGTCGCTGAATTCCCGACCACGCTCGAAGCCGCCAACGCATCCAAGGGGGCCGGGCTCGGCGTCTTGATGGGCGCGCCCAACGTCATGCGCGGCGCCTCGCATTCGGGCAACGTGTCAGCCCGCGCGCTGGCCGAGCACGGCCTGCTCGACATCCTGTCGTCGGACTACATCCCCTTCAGCCTGATCCAGTCGGCTTTCTTCCTCGGCGAAGTCGTCGAAGGCATCTCGTTGCCGCAAGCAATGGCGATGGTGTCGAAGAACCCGGCCGATGCCGTCGGCCTCACCGACCGCGGTGTCATCGAGGCAGGACGTAGGGGTGATCTGGTGCGCGTACGGGTCGACGAGCATGTGCCCGTCGTTCGCACTGTGTGGCGCGAAGGTCGCCGGGTCGCTTAGGCCTCGACCTTCTCTTCATCGTTGAGGCTGATGAGCGTCTTTTCCATATCCGGCTCGTCGCCGGAGCAGACGCACAGCATTTCGGCGTCGCCCTCGCCTACCGAGAGATAGGCGTGGCCCATGGTGGAATCGATGTAGACGCTTTCGCCTTGCTTGAGCCGCACCGGCGCATATTGCTCGGTGTGGACCTCGATCTCGCCTTTCAACACGATCAGGAACTCCTCGCCGGCATGTTTTGTCAGCGGGCCGAATTGCTCCAGCGTGCGCGCCCGGGCATCGGCGATGATCGGCACCATACGTTTCCGCACCAGATCGGTGGCGAGATAATAATAGTCATAATTCCGGGTCAGCTGGCGTAGCGTGGTTGCCTTCGAGGCTATCGAGCGGCGCGTGCGCGCCGATGGTTGCTTGGAATCGCCGCTCAACAACTCGGTGACATGGATGCCGAGGCCGCCGCAGATCTGCAGCAGCTTGTCATAGGTCAGCGACATCTGGTCGTTTTCGACCTTCGACAGCGTCGATACCGCGACACCTGTCAGATGGCTGACATCCTGAAGCGTCCAGCCATGCTGCCTCCTGAGGTTTCGCAGGCAGTCGCCTAGATTCGGTTGTTCCGACATGGCTATCTCCATCACCCGTGATTCAGTAGCTATTCCAACTCCCTCCGTACCGCAAGATTCGCCAATATTTTTCCTATACGCTAAATATTGACTGCATTCGAAAATGATTTTACCAATGGCCATGCATTCCAATTCCCGCACCCAAAAAGTCATCGTCATTGGTGGAGGCATTGCCGGCCTCTCGCTCGCTGCGGCCGTCCAGCAATGGGCTCAGGTCACGGTGATCGAACGCGAAACCCAGCTCGGCTATCACGCCAGCGGGCGCTCCGCCGCGCTGTTTTCCGAGACCTATGGCAACGCGACCGTGCGTGCGCTTTCGGTGGCGAGCCGGCAGGCCATCATCGACGGCGGCTTCGTCGAGCACGTCAGAGGCGCCCTGCATTTCGGTGGTCCTGACGACACCGACGCGATCGACCAACTGGCCGAAGAACAAAAGGCCCTGGTACCGAGCGTACGGCGCCTGTCGCCAGACGATGTCGCCGCCATGGTTCCGGCCATCGCAGCGGAACGGACCTGCGGCGCGGTCTACGAACCCGGCGCGGTCGACATCGACACCGGCAAGATGGTCCAGGCCCAGGCATCCGCGCTCAAGGCTGCTGGCGGCAGTGTCGTCACCGGTGCGGAAGTGTTGAAGATTTCGCGTGGTCCCAACGGCTTCAGTGTCACGACCACGTCAGGCGTCTACGACGCCGACATCGTCGTCAATGCCGCCGGCGCCTGGGTCGACGTCATCGCCGAACGCGCCGGTCTTTCCCGCCTCGGCTTCGCGCCCAAGCGGCGCACCGCCTTCCTGTTCGACCCACCTGCCGGTGTCGACGTGCGCAACTGGCCGCTGGTCGTCGACCTGCACGAGCGCTTCTACTTCAAACCGGACGCCAGCCGTCTTATCGGCTCGCTCGCCGACGAGACCGACACCGCGCCTTGCGACGCCTACCCCGAAGACATCGACATCGCCACCGCCGCCTACAACATCGAGGAGGCGACCGGCCTGAATGTCGGCCGTCCCTCGACGCCATGGGCTGGCCTGCGCACCTTTTCGCCTGACCGCACGCCGGTGGCGGGCTTCGACCCGCGCCTGCCCGGCTTCTTCTGGCTCGGCGGCCAGGGCGGCTACGGTTTCCAGGTATCGCTGACACTCGCGCGCCTCGGCTCGGCCCTGATGCGCGGTGAGCCGCTGCCCGACGACCTTATCCAACTCGGCGTGTCCTACGGCGCGCTCGCGCCGGATCGTTTCGTGCAATCGGCCAACGCGCGCGCCGAGCACGCCATGAGCACGTAGACCTCAGAGGACGGAATGCTGGCGTGACGGGAGGAGAACCGGGCGAACGTCAGCATCGACAATCAAAAATGGGAGCGATTGCAATGACATCTTCAGCCATGATTCTGCGTTCGGCGCTTGTCGCGTCGACCATACTGTTCGGCGGGCAGGCCTACGCCAAGACGCTGGTTTACTGCTCGGAGGCCAGCCCCGAGACCTTCAACCCGATGCTCACCGTCGCCGACTCCACCATGGATGCGGCAGCCAAGACGATTTTCAATCGCCTCGTCGAGTTCAAGCCCGGCACCACTGAGGTCGGGCCCGCTCTCGCTGAGAAATGGGACGTGTCCGAAGACGGAAAGGTCTACACCTTCCATCTCCGCAAGGGCGTCAAGTTCCACTCCAACGAGACCTTCACCCCGTCCCGCGACTTCAGCGCCGACGACGTGCTCTACACCTTCAATCGCCAACGCGACTCCAGCAACCCGTACTACAAGCTCGGCAACGCCTCGTATGAGTATTTCAACGGCCTCGGCATGGGCTCGATGATCGCAAACATCGAGAAGGTTGACGATTACACTGTGCGCTTCACGCTTCCGACGGCGAACGTCACCTTCCTGCCCGGCATCGCGCTCGACTATCTCTCCATCCTGTCGCTCGAGCAGACCGAGAAGATGGTTGCTGCCGGCACACCCGAAGTCATCGACCAGAAGCCGGTCGGCACTGGCCCCTTCGTGCTCCAAGCCTACCAGCAGGACGCGCAGATCCGCTATGCCGCCAACAAGGACTACTGGAACGGCGCGCCGAAGATCGACACGCTCATCTTCGCGATCACGCCCGAACCTGTCGTCCGCGTCACCCGCGTCAAGGCCAACGAGTGCCAGGTGGCCGCACCGCCGCCAGCCGCAGCCCTTGCCGAACTCAAGGACAATCCCGACGTCGACATTCTCAGCCAGCCAGGCCAGAACATCGGATCGGTCGGCTTCAACACCGAGCACAAGCCGCTGGGCGACGTGCGCGTGCGCACAGCTTTGGCCAAGGCGATCAACCGCCAGGCGATCGTCGAGGCGGTCTATCAGGGTGCCGGCAGCCTTGCGGGCTCCGTCGTGCCGCCCATGCAGCTGGGCGCGGTCACGGACGCGGCTATCGACTATGACCCCGAAGGCGCGAAGAAGCTGCTTCAGGAAGCAGGCCTGGATGCCGGCACCAACATCAAGCTGTGGGCGATGCCTGTATCGCGCCCCTACAATCCCAACGCGCGCCGCATGGCCGAAATGATCCAGGCCGAGTGGGCCGCTGTCGGCGTCAAGTCGGAGGTCGTCACATTCGAGTGGGGCGAGTACCTGACCCGCACCGGCAAGGGCGAGCATGATGCCTACCTGCTTGGCGGCAGCAGCGACAATGGCGACCCCGACAACATGCTCTCTTTCTCCTTCGCCTGCGACGGCGTGAAGGGCGGCTCGAACCGCTCGCGGTGGTGCAACGAAGATTTCGACAAGCTGCTTGAGGCTGGCCGCGTCACCGCCGACCCCGAAAAACGCGCGGAGATCTATCGCAAGGCGCAGGCGATCCTGAAGGCCGAGGTGCCGGAGGCACCGATCGCCCACTCGGTGGTCTCGATCCCGGTCCGCAAGAGCGTGCTCAACTATGTGATGGATCCTTTCGGCCGGCAGAATTTTGCTGCTGTCGACATCGCCGAATAAGGCAAAATACGAGGAAGGCAGACAGTCATGCTCGAAGACCTGAACAGTCTGCTCGAAACCTACCGCGCCGATGGCGCGGTAGGTGCTTCCCTCGCCTTCGCCCTTGGCGACGGCGAGGTCGTTGCCGTCACGACAGGCCTGTCGGACAGGCCGCGCAATCTGCCCGTCACGCCAGACCAGCTGTTCAAGATCGGCAGTTGCACCAAGACCTTTGTCGCTGCTGCCCTGATGAAGCTTGCTGAGGAAGGCAAAGTCGATCTCGGCGACCCGATTGCGGCCTGGTTCCCCGATCTGCCGCGCGCCAGCGAGATATCGGTGCGCCAGCTGATCAACCATCGCGGCGGCCTGCCCGAATTCGAATACGACATTCCGATGGACCCAACCTTGGTGTGGACGCCGGCCAAGCTTGTCGACCTCGCCTTCAGTGTCGGCGACCAGACGGCACCGGGCTGTCCTGCCGTCTACAACAACACCGGCTATGTGCTGGCCGGCATTCTGATCGAGGCGGCGTCAGGTCTCAGCCTCGGTGAGTATGTCAGGCAAAAAGTGCTCGAACCGCTTGGCCTCAAGGACACCTGGTCGCCGGCGACGGAAAGTTTCCCCACCGAGCGCATGGTGCGTGGCTACTACCACCGCCCGAAACCCGCACCCGACGCCGCGACTGGCCTCTCTGAGGGCGGCGAGATGTGGCGCATGGACGGCGTGCTGCCCTACTCCGACGACTTGCAAGATTCTTCCGAGAGCTTTCCCTTCTCGGGCGCTTATGGCTGCGGCGACATGATTTCGACGCCGGCCGACATGGTGAATTTCATGTGGGCGCTGTTTTCCGGTCGGCTGCTGCCCGCCCCCCTTTTCCGCGAGATGAGCGAATCCCGCATCGCGGTCGCCTTCCCGGGAACACGCATGCGTGAGACCGGTGCCGGCCTGTTCATGAGCAGCTATGCCGATCGCATGGCCTTCGGCCATCAAGGCAGCATTCCGGGCTACGTCACCGTCATGCAGCATGAGCCGAAGTCAGGCCTGACGATCGCAATGACCAGCAATGCCGGCGCGGGCAACCGGCTGTCGTTTTACGCCAGCGGCCTGCATCCGGTGGTCGACCAGGCGATGCGCATCATCCTGCGCGGATAACAGGCATCAGACGCCGAGGCGGGCGGCCATCTGGCGAAGGTCGACGCCAAGTTCGGATGTCACCTCCAGCGCGCGGTCGTCGCGCGCTGGAGCGTCATTTTCAGGCTGGTGCGCAGCGAGTACCCGGTCGCGCTCACGGACCAGCGTCCTGATTTCTTCTGCATAAAGACCGACCACGGCACTCAGCCAGCGATTGACCAGATAGGACGGCCTGGCGAAATGCAGGTCGAAGCGTGGCAACAGCGCTATCGTGGCCTCAGCACCAAGCCAATTGTCACCGACAACCCACTGGTTGACCGTGAACAGCCTGAGCAGCCGGCCATAGGCATCGACACCGACGGCTACGAGATGGTGGATCGGCCCGTTCGCGCCCTCAGGCCTGACAAAGCAATGGAAATGGCCATGTTCGGCCTGGCCTTCGACAGGCGGATGGCTGTGGTAGTACCACTGCGCGCCAGTCTCGGGATCGAACACATCGCCTGAGGGAAAATGCTCCCAGACGGCAACTGATTTGGCCTCGCGCAGTGTCTCGAGCAGTACGTTGCTGCCAGACTTCGCCAGCACGTGCTCGCAAAACAGTGCCTGGCGCACCGCATCCGCTTTTGCCTCGTCCATCTCAGGCCTCCTTGCGCCAGCTTGCGCTATTGCGGCTGGGCCGCGCAAGGCGAAGCGGCGGGTGCTGCGGCACAAGGCGGAGCCGCAGCGCACGGTGCCATCGCCGCGCATGGTGCAGGTGCAGCCGAACAGGGCGAAGCTGCCGCGCACGGCGCGGTCGCTGCTGAGCATGGAGATGCCGCGGCACAAGGCGACCCGGCAGCACAAGGGGTTGCCGGTGCACTGGCCGCCGGCACGGGCTTGGGTGCCGCGAAACGATAATGATCGGCCGCGATGGCCGATGTGGCGGCAAGGAAAGCCGTGCCGAAGAGGAGCGTGTTGCGCGTGCTCATTTCGTTTTGAACCCATCGAGGCCGAACAGCGGGCGCAGCGCCACACCGCCGAGACTGCCCAGAAACGCCGAGGCAAACCACAGCCAGCCATGCACGCTGCCCGAGGCGATGCCGGAAAACAGCGCGCCGACGTTGCAGCCGAAGGACAGCCGCGCGCCGTAACCCATCAG
Organism: Aminobacter sp. P4_H6_2; assembly: GCF_056400805.1. Classification (NCBI taxonomy): domain Bacteria; kingdom Pseudomonadati; phylum Pseudomonadota; class Alphaproteobacteria; order Hyphomicrobiales; family Phyllobacteriaceae; genus Aminobacter; species Aminobacter sp. P4_H6_2. The sequence goes on along the minus strand of NZ_JBFUKO010000060.1, from coordinate 8,438 downwards.
AACGCCGCCGATTGCGGCAGCCACGAACGAGGCCAACGGCACCTTGACCTTGGGCGCGAATTTTCCGGCCAAGCCTGCCGCAAAAGCAGCGCCCAGGATAATGCCGAAATTCATCACCGAGGTGACGTCGGCGAGCACGCTGGAGCCGAGCGCCTTTGCCGGTCCGGGCCAATTCCAGAACGCCCAGGTTTCGACCGGAACGCCAACCGCCTGCGCCACCTTCGCGCCCCACAGGCCAAAGCCGAAGGTGACAGACCAGGGATGGCCAGCAGTCAAAAGTGTCGCGATGTTCAGCCCTGCCAGCGCAAGCCCCGCGCCGACCAACGGCCAGGGACCATGCAGCAGCCGGGCAAGCCCGTTGCGCGGCGCCGGCTTGATCTTTTCGAGCCCGCCATGGGCGCGGCGCTCGACAAGCACGGTCGCGGCAGCCACGGAACCGAGACCTACAAGCGTGACGATGACCCCGCCCGGCACGCCGAGCGCCCGGCCCAGGCTGATCTCGGGCATTGACGGCATTTCCAGCCACCACGGCAGGTGTGCCGTGCCGATGACGGCGCCGACGATGAAGAAGATGAGCGTGACCAACATGCGCGAGCTGCCACCGCCGACGGTGAACAGCGTGCCCGAGCCGCAACCGCCGCCGAGTTGCATGCCAAGGCCGAACATCGCAGCTCCGACCAGCACCGACACGCCGACCGGCGCAAAGGCCCCGACCAGTGGCTGGCCATTGGCGCTGCCGAGCGCCAGAAGCGGGATGAAGACCACCGAAGCCGCAGCGATCATCAGCATCTGTGCGCGGATCGCATTGCCACGCCTTTCGACGACGAAACGCCGCCAGCCGCCAGTGAAGCCGAAGGAGGCGTGGTACAGCGTCAGGCCCAACAGGCCGCCAATGACAAACAGCACTGCCTGGCGGGGGCTGATCGCCTCGCCGATGGCAAGCGCTCCAAGCACTAGCGCCAGCGCCACAAAGATGACGGGGCCCTTGTCGAGATAAACCGGCGCGGCAGGGGCAGGCGCGGTTGCAGCAATCTGGGTCATTTCAATTCAGTCGCAATTTGAATGAGAAGATGCATCGCCCGTTCAACGTAAGATGTCCAGGATCGCTCCTGGACATCTCTGGTTTCGGACCTGCGCTCGCCTGGCGATCAGGAGCCGGGCTGCACCGGGCGTGCCGGGTCGGCGGCCCATTCGGCCATCGAGCCGTCATACATCTTGGTGTTCTTGTTGCCTTCGATTTCGCTCAGGCCGAACCAGACAACCGAGGCCCAGTGGCCGGTGTTGCAGAAGGCGATGTTCTTCTCGTCGGTGCCAAGTCCAACGCCCTTGGAAAGCGCTGCGACAGCGTCCTTGGAGGCGAAGGATGCCTTGTCGGCGTCGTAGAGCTTGGTGTTTTCAAGGTTGGCAGCACCCGGAATGGTGCCGGGAACGCGAACGATCGGGCTCTTGGCTTCACCACGAAACTGTGCCGCCGGACGTCCGTCGATCAGCTTGGTACCTTCGGCCCGTGCCTTTTCGACATCGGCGGTGGTCRCCAGAAGCTCGGTCTTGAGCTTGCCATTGAAGGCGGCAACAACCGGCGTGGCCGCTTCGGTCGAGACCTCGCCACCGGCTGCTTCCCAAGCGCGCTCGCCGCCGTTCAGGATCGACACGGAGTCGTGGCCGAGTACCTTGAAGGTCCAGTAAACGCGGGTCGCAGCGCCAAATTCGGACGAGTCCGTACCCTGCGGCACGATCACCACATGGCTGTCATTGCTCACGCCCAGCGCGCCGATGGTCTTGGTGATCGTCTCAAGCGGCGGCAGCATGCCTGGCACGCCGTTCACCTCTGCACGCCAGCCGGCAGTCGAATAAGGCGCACTGACCGCACCCGGCACATGGCCCTTGGCATAGGGGTTATTGCCATCCTTGGCCGCATCGCGAACGTCGAGCACAACGAGGCTCTTATTGCCGAGGTTCGACTTCAGCCAGGCAGCGTCGACAAGCGGCTGATCGGTCAACCGCTCGGCTTGGGCGCCCGTGGCCAAGGCCAAGCCGGCAGTAATAACTGCGGCAAACAGAGAAAAACACATCGGACAACTCCAGGAAAAGGAATCTAAAAACAGGCGTTGACCACATTTGTAATCCAACAATGACCGGCGGACACGGCAAGAGAGCCCTAAATTAGGGTCAGAAATGGAAATCCATACCCAAAAATACCAATTGATCGGAATTCCATTCCTCCGATCGAGCCGCATGTCCATATTCAGAATAGAGAATATAACCCCTTCACAAATCGGCGCTTTGCGACGATTTTCTGATCGACGCCGCAGTGCCGATGATATGGGCCGCAGCAAGACGGCTCATGAAGGGACGAAGGCATGCGTGTGTTCAAGGCGATGGCCGCAGCGATGGTCGGCGCGGTTTTTGCCGTCTCCGTCGCTTTTGCGAACACACCGGCAGATACCCTCATCGTTGCGGACGCCATCGACGATGTCATGACGCTCGACCCCGGCGAGGTCGGCGAGGTCGGCGGCGTGCTCACCAGCAGCCAGATCTATCAGTCGCTGGTCAGCTTCGATGTCAATGACCCTACCAGGATCATCGGCGTACTTGCCGAGAGCTGGACGATTTCGCCAGACGGCAAGACCTTCACCTTCAAGATGAATCCGAAGGCACGCTTCGCCTCGGGCAATCCGGTAACGGCGTGGGACGCCGAATTCTCGCTAAGGCGGGTGGTTCACCTCAAGTCGCGCTCGGCCTTCATCATCGGCCAGTTCGGCTTTTCACCTGACAATGTCGACAACCGCATCAGGGCCCTCGACGACCAGACCCTGGTCATCGAGATCGCCGACACCTATGCGCCGAGCTTCCTGTTTTACTGCCTGTCGTCCTATATCGGCGGCATCGTCGACAGCAAGCTGGTCAAGCAGCATGAAATTGAGGGCGACTTCGGCAATGAATGGCTGAAGTCGGACAATTCCGCAGGCTCCGGTCCGTTCGTGCTCAGCAAATGGCAGCCCAAAGAGTCGATCCTGCTCAAACGCAACGACAATTACTGGGGAGCGACACCCAAGATCGACAGCATCCTCATCCGCCATGTCGCCGAGAGCGCGGAACAGCGCAGATTGCTCCAAGCGGGCGAAGTCGACATCGCCAACAGGCTGGGACCGAACGATTTCGACAGCATTGCCAGCGACCCGAACCTTGCCATCGTCAACGGCCGCTCGGGCAACATCTACTATATGGGGCTGAACGTCCGGAACCAGTACCTGGCGAATCCCAAGGTGGTCGAGGCGATGAAATACCTTGTCGACTACCAGGGCATCGTCGACACCATCTCGCGCGGCACCATGGAGGTGCATCAGACGCTGGTGCCCAACGGTTTTCTCGGCGCCATCGCCTACAAGCCGTTCACCTTCGACATTGAAAAAGCAAAGGCGCTGCTGGCCGAAGGCGGTGTCAGCGGCGAGTTCTCGCTCGACATGGTGGTCTGGGACACGCAGCCCTTCACCGACTTCGCCAAGGCGATCCAGGCATCCATGGCGCAGGCAGGCGTGCACCTCAACCTGCAGATCGTCGGCGGCCGCGAATGGCTCGACCGCTACCGAAATCACGACCTTGATATCTGGCTTGGCTTGTGGGGGCCCGATTATCCCGACCCGCACTCCAACGCCAAGGCGTTCGCCGTCAACAAGCAGGATGCGCCCGACGGTTCCGACAGCCTGGCCGACCGTTTCGGCTGGAACGCCGGCAAGCTGTCGCCGGATGCCATGGCCGCGGTGCGCGAACAGGATACGGGCAAGCGCAAGGCGATGTATGAGGCGATCCAGAAGGTGCACACCGACACCTCGCCGTTCATCTTGATGTTTCAGGAAGTCCGCAAGGTCGGCGTCAGCGCCCGGATCAAGGGCCTCGTCATGGGCACGACCTTCTCCGACGATCGGTATCAGGCGATTTCGAAATAGTTGGGAAGGCGACCGTTCTAACGCCTCACCGGGCGGCAACCATCTGGATGCCACCCGGCGCCTTCGCCCCCACCCAACTCATCCGCGAAGAGAACTAGCCGCCGGCACCACCGCCGGCGCCACCGCCAGAACCACCGCCTGCTCCACCGGAGCCGCCGCCAGAACCACCGCCGGAGCCACCAGACCCGCCGCCAGCGCCTCCACCGGAGCCACCGTCTCCACCACCAGAACTACTGCCTCCGCCACCTCCGGTGCCGCCACCGTCGCCGCCGTCACCTCCACCGGCGCTGCCACCTCCGCCGCCACCGGTGCCGCCACCGTCGCCACCATTACCACCACTCGAGCTTCCGCCGCCGCCACCGCCGGTGCCGCCGCCGTCCCCACCATTACCGCCACCGGAGCCGCCGCCACCGCCACCGGAGCCGCCGCCACCGCCACCGCCACCGCCAGCCGAAGTGCCTCCGACGCTACCACCACCTCCAGTGGAGCCGCCACCAGCACCACCGCCGGAGCCACCTGAGGTGCCCCCGGCACTAGCGGTCCCACCGGAACCCCCAGATCGGCCAGCGCTAGCATTGGACCGATCACTACCGTTACGCCCATTGCCGCCATTGTGGTCGCTGCCGGCCAGCACTGACGAGATCAGCGATGTCGTGATCGGCGGGCATTGTGCCAGTTGGTTGGAAGAAAGGATGCTGCGGCGGTTGATCGCGATGCAGCACAGTTCATAGTTGCCTTGGGTAAGGGGCTGGCATTGCGCGGCCGTCATCCGCGGGCGGATGCTGTTTTGGGCCGACGCCGGAGCGCTGAGGCCGATGGCCGCGAATGCTGAAGATACCAGCAGAATCGTCCTGATCCTGCTGGCGCAGATTGGGTACGTCGTCATTTCTTCCTCCTAAGGGAAAAAATGCGCCCGTCCCCAAACTGGCGCTATGGTGCGAGTGTTTCCGCCATTGGAAACATCACTTCAAGRATACGCTCATTTGAAATCAGCGAGAAGCTAGCTTCAGGGTGCCCGGGCATGCCCAATATGGAGTAGCCACAGTCCGTCATTGTGATGCGCCTGCGGGCGCACGCCCCAATTCAATGCGGAAACGCATTGTCCTCGACGATCTTCCAGATTTGCCGGTTGATGTCCCGGATCGCCTCGATCGACGCGCCGATGCGATGCATCTCATTGTCGTCGAGTTCCTCAAGCTTGCCGTATCGAACAGCATCCTTGCTGTCGAAGATGCGCATGAGCTGGGTGCTGGCACGCGTACCGGTCTCGTCGAACGAGTAGATGCAATGGCTGTATTTGTTGCGTAGCTTGCCCTGGTGCATCAGCTGATCGGTCACCGAAAGTATCGCGTCCCGGCAGGCCTGGGGCGTCTTCGCCATCTTGGCTAAGCGCTCGACGAGGTCGAGCCGGGCGCGCGTCGTATTCAGCGTCAGGAAGATGATGATCGCGGTCTCCTTGTCAACCTTGGCCAGACCGGCGATCAGGTAGATGAGCAGGCTCTCCGTGTTGGTCCAGGTGTAGTTGAGCTGGCCAACGGTGAGCAGGACATCCTGGAAGCGCGGCATTTCGCTCTCATGCCAACGGCAGCTGGGTCGGCGGAACAGCCGAAGTGCTTGCACCTCGCCCGCTGACCGCGTCCCGCCGCCCATGATAGATCGCCGCTGCTTCAGTGCGATTGTGGGCGCCAAGCTTGGTGATGATGTTGTGAAGGTGGATCTTGACCGTGTGTTCGGAAAGCCCGAGCGCGGCGGCAATCAGCTTGTTTTGCAAGCCTCGCGCGACCATACCCAGGATTTGCAATTCGCGGTCCGTCAGCTCGTCGAAATCGTCGGGATCGCTCTCTTGCTGGCGGCTTGCCTTGGCCGGCTCTTCGACGCCGGCCGCAACCGCTCCCCACTTTTGCCCCATGATAGGCTCAAACAGCGACAGCGGGAAATACTCCCCGCCCCGCAGCACCAGCCTGACCACCGACAGCCAGACGTCGAGCTTCAGGTTCATGGGCAGCACACCGCGCATGTTTCGTACTGCGACCACATCACGGATCAAGACCTGTTGCTGCCCGTCTTCCTGGATCAGCATGATCTGCGCCCCCGGATGCATCTGCATCAATTGCTCGGAATGTCCGGCCACCGCCGGCAACTGCCCGGCTTCAAGCAAGATCAGCGCCACCGGGAAGTCGAGGCACGCGCAGGCCTCCGCCAAGGTGGGCACCTGCTCCACAACGACCCAAGGGAACTCCCGCTCTATTGCAAAGACCAGGCTCTCCGACACGAAATCGTCAGGAGCAACGATCAGCAATGTCTTGCAGGCTTTCTGCGCGGAGCCATCTGCTCCGCCAGCGCGGCGCGCGCTGGGAATTGCCACCCGATACATGAGTTCTCCCGCCCACTGTTCGTAAACACGCAACATCCCCACTAGCCGCATCATGGGGCCTTATTCAGCGACCATACACCTGCCGTTAACGGTTCGGTATAAGCAAGACGGGCTATGGCGAGCTACGGCCTACTCCTCTTGGGGGGGGCTCCTCCAGCACGTTTGAGCTATAGTGCCGGAACTGCGAGCTGGCGATGGACGCGGTCATACGAGCTATTGGCATTGCCGAGCCGAGCCTCGCGCAAGATTTCCGCGCCACCGCCCGCTTCTGAAAATGCTTCGCAATTCTACATATATGACATCTGCCTAATATATGAGTCCGCGCTCACGCTGCTATATCTAGATCATCGCAGGCAATGCTCGCCACTATCCACCGAACTGCCTAGCGCGAACTGTTAACTTACAATTCTCAGGCCATAGCGAGAGACTTCGCTGGTTCCGTCAGCATGGGCGTGGCGCATTCGGGGCTTTAGCATTGGACATCGGGGGCCGTTTAAAAGGGCAAGATGTTCACGGCATTGTGAAGATACCGACCGCCATCCCAGGCACAGCCAGGGAGGTACTCGGCCATTCAGACACGATGCGGGATCTTCAGCCACTAGTCCCCTAGGCATGATGATCCAAACAATCTCAGCAAAATGCAAATAGGCAAAGCGTCCGCGTGAAGCCCAAGACCGTGTGAAAGATGAAGACGGTCAAGCTATCGCGGTCCCAACCGAGGACAATACGATGTCTGATCGCAACACGAACGGTATGAACGCGTTTGGTATGCAATTCCCCGGGCATGACTATGATCCCGGCAGCGAGAACGAAAACAAGAACGAAAACGAAAACAGCAACGATTCCGACAACAAGAACGAGAACAAGAGCGACAACAGCAACGACTCAGACAACAAGAACGAAAACGAAAACAAGAACGAATCCGAAAATAAGAGCGAAAATGAAAATAAGAATGAGAGCAAGTCGGAAAACGAAAATAAGAACGAATCCGAAAACAAGAATGTAAACGAAAACAAGAACGAGACCAAAGTAGACGTCAATGTGGACGTCAAGGTCGACCTGCAGACTGAGGGTCTCCTTCCCAGCGATAATGATTTTGCAGACATCACGGCCGGCGGCGACATCAACGATCTGATGTTCACCAAGGACGGCAACATCACCTACGACCCAGGCGACGACATCAGCTTTAAGGATATCCTGAACAATTCGTTGACCGGCGACGGCAACAACAACGTTCAGTTCATCAACCAAGTCGCCAACATGGAGGACAACGACAAGCTCGACAACGCGACCGTTGCGAACAACTCGGGTTTCACCCTGGACCTCGACGCCAAGGGCGGTTTCGCTTCTTCTGGCGACGGCATTAGCACCGGCGGCGGCGGCGGCAGCGGCGGCGAAGCCAAGTCCGAAGCTGGCGATGGCGGAAATGGTGGCGATGCCCACGGCGGCAAGGCCGATGGCGGCGACGGCACCGGCGGCAACGCGTTGAGCGCGGCACTCGGCGGCGACGCCAAGGGCGACACCAAGGCTGACGGCGGCGACAGTGACGGCGGCGACGGCAAGAACGATGCCGAAGGCGGCAAGGGCGACGGCGGCGACGGCGGTCGCGGCGGCGACGGCACTGGCGTGGGTCTCGGCCTCGGCCTCGGCTTGGGTGTTGGACTGGGCGCAGGCCTCGGCGGCGACGGCTCGGCAGACAGCGACACCAAGTCCGAAACCGGCGATGCCAAGGCCGACAGCGGTGATGCCGATGGGCAATCCGGCGACGGCGGAAACGGCTCTTCGGGTGGCGATAGCGGCGATTCTGACGCTGGCAACGCTAGTGGCGATGCGGGCGACGGCATCGATGCGTTCGTGCCAATCCTGCCGATTCTCAATTTCGGCGCAGGCGGCGACGCCAATGGTGATGGCGGCGATTCCGGCGACACCGGCAATGCAGGCAACGGCGGCGGCGGCGGCGGGACTGGATCGTCCGATGCAGCATCTGGCGCAGCTGATGCGGCCAGTGGCGCAGCCAATGCACTTGGCGGCGCGGTCGATGCGACTGGCGGCGCGGGCACCGGCACCGGTTCCGGCTCCGGCACGGGCTCCGGCTCGGGCTCCGGCGCGGGTAACGG
>NZ_JBFUKO010000059.1:0-21335 GCF_056400805.1 Aminobacter sp. P4_H6_2 | reverse complement strand
GCCTGGGCATATTCCAGCGACATTCGAGATGTTGCCGAAGGTGCTGAAGGTAAGGTGCTGAGTCGGGCGGTTAGGAGAATGAGTCGGAAAAGCGGTGTAAGAGATTGATTTCATAGAACTGCCCTCATCCGCCTGCCGGCACCTTCTCCCCGTAATGACGGGGAGAAGGGACAAGCGGCAACGCCGACGCCTCCCGCTCCCCGTTTTTCACGGGGAGAGGGTAAGGGTGAGGGGCAAATTCATGGGGCAGGTTCCTTGTAGTCTGGTTAGGCCCCCATCGCCCTGACCATGGCCTGGATCTTCGTCGCCTTTTCGAAATGGTCGAGCTTGTGGGTACGGATCCACCATTCGGCGGCTTCCATCAATAGTTCCGGGTCGTCGTTCCTGTTGGCGAAAAACGCGTAGAACGACAGCCCGACATCGGGGCCCTTGGCGGCGATCTTGCGCTCGCAGACGTCCAGTATCTTTGCCTTCAGGCCTGCTCTCAAAATAAATCCTCAGACGAATCGTTCGGCAGCTTTCCCTCTCGTGAGGCAACAAGTCAAAGGCCGGCGTCCGCCATATCAAAGCTTTGCCGGAAAACCCGGTGCGCGCAGATCGGTTTGGGTGGCGTCTTCCAAAAGCTTGACGATCATCGTCGACCAGGCGTCGCCGCCATAGTTTGCCTTGCCCTGCTCGAAGATGGCTGTGACGCGCGATGCGAGATCGAGAGGCACGCCGAGTTCACTGGCCATGCCGAGCGCGAAGCCGAGGTCTTTCAGCGCCAGATCCATGGTGAAGCCGATGTCGTAGGAACCATTGAGCACGAGCTGGCTTTCGGTCTCGTGTACGAAGCTGTTTCCGGAAGAGGCTGCGATCGCGTGGTAGGCCTGGGCGAGGTCGAGCCCGCCTTTCCTGGCCAGCATCAGTGCCTCGCCGGCGGCGACCAGGTGGATGAAGGCCAGCATGTTGGTGATGACCTTGATCACGGCTGCCGAACCAATCGGCCCCATCAGGAACGAGCGTGCGCACATAGCCTCGATGGCTGCGCGGTGGCGCGCGTAAAGGGCTGGGTCGCCGCCGACGAGTGCTGTGATGTTGCCTGAAGCCGCGAGATGAACGCCGCCGGTTACAGGGCATTCGAGCGTGTAGACGCCGCTTTCAGCGGCAAGGTCGGCAAGGCGCAGGATGTCATCGCGGCCATTGGTCGACATTTCGATCCAGGTGGCACCCTTGGGCAAACCGGCGAGCAGCCCGTCCGCCCCGGCCACCACAGCTTCGCTGACCCTGGGCGAGGGCAGGCAGGTGATGGCGTTGCCAGCGCGGGCTCCTGCGTCGGCAGGGCTGATGGCTGCGGTCGCGCCGAGCGCGACAAGGCGGCCGACGGCGGCCGGGTCGCGATCGAAGACGGTGATCGGAAAGCCTTCGCGCAACAGGCTTGCGGCGAGGTGACCGCCGAGATGGCCGAGGCCGATAAAGGCGTAGGCGATGGGTTCTGTCATGGCATCAGCGGCGTTTGCCCCATCTGCAGGTGCAGATGGGGACCGTCATAGGGATTGGCCTCGCACACCGCCTCGTCGAGTTCGACGCCGAGGCCGGGCTCCTTCGAGGGGATGACGTGGCCGTCCTGCCATTCGATCTTTTTCTTCAAAAGCGTGGCGTGGAAGCCTTCCCACTGCCTGAGCGATTCAAGGATGAGGAAGTTCGGCAGCGTGACGGCGAGCTGGATGTTGGCGGCGCCGACGATCGGGCCGCAATAGCAGTGCGGTGCTACCTGGATGTGATAGGCCTCGGCCATGGCCGCGATCTTCTTGGTTTCGAGGATGCCGCCGGAGCGGCCGAGATCGGGCTGCAGGATGGCGGCGGCGCGGTTTTCGATGACCCGCGCAAATTCGAATTTTGTCGTCAGCCGCTCGCCGGTGGCAATCGGGATCGAGGTGCCGCGCGCCACCTCGGCCATCACCTCGGGCATATCAGGCGGCACCGGCTCCTCGAACCACAGCGGATCGTAAGGCTCGATGGCGCGCGCCATGCGCAGAGCGCCTGAGGCGGTGAACTGGCCGTGGGTGCCGAACAATATGTCGGCGCGGGTACCGACGGCCTCGCGGATGGCTTTCATCATGCGCACCGACAGGTCGATGTCGGTCAGTCGCGGCTGATGGCCGTCGAAGGCGGTCCATGGCCCAGCGGGGTCCAGCTTCACGGCGCTGAAGCCCTGGCTGACGTAAAGGGCTGCGCATTCGGCGGCCATGTCAGGGTCGTTGTAGACGTTCTTGGGTGCTGCGTCCTCGGTGTGGACGCTGCCGGAATGCGGGTAGAGATAGGTGTAGGAGCGCAGCGTCTCATGCACCTGGCCGCCGAGCAGCTTGTAGACCGGCTTGTTAGCCTCCTTGCCGATGATGTCCCAGCAGGCCATTTCCAGCGCCGAGAAGCAGCCCATGGCCGATACGTCGGGACGCTGGGTGAAGCCGGAGGAATAGCAGCGGCGAAACAGGTTTTCGATGTCGTGCGGGTCCTGTCCCAACAGGTAGCGCTCCGCCATGTCCTCGATCATCCGTGCCGTGACATGGGCCGAGAAGGTGGCGTTGTAGGCCTCGCCATAACCGACCACGCCGCCGTCGGTGGTGAGCTTGACGAAGATGAAGTACTTGCCGCCGATGCCGGGCGGCGGGTTGTTGACCACGAAGGTTTTGACGTCGGTGATTTTCATCGTTGCTCCTCCGGTCGTGTGAAATCGTAGACGTTAGGCGCTGCCCCTCATCCGCCTGACGCCTCCCTCTCCCCGTCCTTTACGGGGAGAGGGTAAGGGTGAGGGGCGGCGCGAGTTCTCATGGCTGCTCACCCCATATCCTCCAGCACCATCTCCGCACCCTTCCAGCCGGTCATGATCGACGCGGCGTTGGTGTTGCCGGTGATGTTGTCGGGGAATATCGAAGCGTCGATGACGCGCAGGCCGGAAAGCCCGTGCACGCGCAGGCGCGGGTCGACGACGGAGGTGCGCGGGTCCGGCCCCATGCGGCAGGTTGAGACAGGGTGGTAAACTGTGCCCGAGCGCTTGGCGAAATCCTGAATCAAGTCCGGGTCGGAAGTGATTGAGGGGCCTGGCAAAACCTCTTCCGCTGTTATCTCGGCTATCTCAGGCATAGAAGCCAGCTTGCGCAGGAATTTGACCGCATCGAGCATCTCGGCGACGTCGGTCTCGGTCGAATAGGCGTTGACGGTGATGCGGGGATGAACAATCGGATCGGCCGAGCGGATCATGATCTCGCCTCTGCTCGAGGGCCGGCAGTTGGACAGGCCGATGGAAAAGCCAGGGMAGGGGTCGGGCGACAGGATCGGCCGYTCGCCTGATTTGGGCAGGACGGTGGAAAAGACCTGGAAATAGAGCTGCATGTTGGGGCGGGCGCGGGCAGGGTCGGAGCGGAAGAAGCCGCCGCCCTGGTTCATGCTCATCGACAGCGGGCCGGTGCGCAAAGCGAGATATTGCATGCCGACCAGAAGCTTGCCCCACCAGGGGCGCAGGATCTGGTTCAACGTCGGCACCTTGGCCTTCCAGGTGTAGTTGATGCCTTGGTGGTCCTGCAGATTGCGGCCGACATGTTCTTGGGCATGGACGACGGGGATGCCGAGCTCGCTTAGCAGCACCGCCGGGCCGACGCCGGAAAGCTGCAGCAGCTGAGGCGAGTTGACCGAGCCGCCGCACAAGATGACCTCTTTGCCGGCGCGGGCGGTGAGTGTCTTGCCGTTCTGCAGATATTCGACGCCGACGGCGCGTTTGCCTTCGAACAGGATTTTTGTTGCCAGCGCACCGGTCTCGACCCGCACATTGGGGCGCTTCATGGCCGGATGCAGGAAGCCGCGCGCTGCCGACATGCGGCGACCACCCCTGGTGGTGATTTGATAAACACCGACACCCTCTTGCGAGGGGCCGTTGAAGTCTTGATTCAGCGCAAGACCCGCCTGCTGTCCGGCCGCAAGGAAGCGCTTGGTGAGCGGATGAACTTTCTTCCTGTTGTCGGTGACGTGGATCGGGCCGCCGCTGCCGCGCAGTGCGTTGCCGCCGGCTTCGTTGTCCTCGATCGCCTTGAATGCGGGCAGCACGTCGTCAAAGCCCCAGCCGGGGTTGCCGGCGTCGCGCCATGCGTCGAAATCCTCGGCCGCACCCCTGATCCAGACCATGGCGTTGATCGAGCTCGATCCGCCCAGGATCTTGCCGCGCGGCCAGTGATCGGCATTGCCGGCAAGGCCGGGATCGGGCTCGGCGGCGTAGTTCCAGTTCACTTCAGGGTCGAAGAAGGTCTTGCCGTAGCCGAGCGGCATCTGGACGAAAAAACGTCGGTCGCTGCCGCCTGCTTCGAGCACCAGTACGGAGTGGCGGCCGCTTGCGGAAAGGCGCTCGGCAACGACAGAACCAGCAGAGCCAGAGCCGACAACAATGAAATCGTAAGTCTGCATGGGAACGCTGGCCGCCCGGATGGCATTTGATGTCGGAGCAAGACTAGCGCCGGCCCGGGCGAGCATCACCGGAGGTTACGGCATGGCCTGTGAAATATGCGACGGCTTTTGACAGGCCAAGCGGTGTTGACGCCCGCGCGGCCCGGACGATACGGGTTGAGCTACAACATGCGAATCCTGGAGTGAGGCGATGGTGCAATATGCGGACGGCCGGCCGCACGGCGAACTGACACTCAGGACGCTGGCCATGCCATCGGACGCCAACGCTGCCGGGGACATCTTCGGCGGCTGGGTGATGGCGCAGATGGACCTTGCCTGCGGCATCCGCGCCGCCGAGCGAGCGCGGGGCCGCGTGGTGACGGCGGCGGTCAAGGAGATGGCCTTCGCCAAGCCGATGAAGATCGGCGACACGCTGTGCATCTACACCCATGTCGAGCGCGTCGGCCGCACCTCGATGACGCTTAAGGTCGAAGCCTGGGCGCAGCGCTACCTCTGGATGAGGACCGCCGCGCGGCCTTCTTTGAGCTCTTTTCGTTAAGGCACTGAGATTTCAAAGCCTGGCGACTACGAAGCTCCGAGGGTCCTCATCCTGAGGTGCGAGCCCGACACCGCCCTGAACAATCACGCGCGGCGTTGAAGGGCGAGCCTCGAAGGACGCACTTCAAACGCTGGTCTACACCGCCGCCGCGTCGAACTTCGTCCGTGCCTCGGCGACGCGGCGCTGGTTGAGGCGCGCCCATTCGCCAAGTGCGTTGACGGGAACGAGCAGCTCGCGGCCGAGATCGGTCAGTTCATAATCGACGCGCGGCGGGATTGTGGGAAATACGGTGCGGGTGACAAAGCCGTCGCGTTCGAGCCCGCGCAGCGTGGTGGTCAGCATCTTTTGCGAGATGCCGCCGACGCCGTGGCGCAACTCGTTGAAACGCATCGGTCCGTCGCCGAGCTTGCCGACGACGAGCACGGTCCATTTGTCGCCGACACGCTGCAGGATATCGCTGACGGCGCGGCAATCCTCGGTGCGGTGCGGGTGCCTCGGTATCAAAAAAGTGCCTCCTTGTGCAGGGGTTTTTCAGTCACCTATATAGCGTCGGTATCCATTAGTTACCAGTATCGCTCCGATACTCACGCCCGAAAGGTTCCTGCCATGTCCAAACCCAAGATTGCCATCGTCGTCGGCTCGACGCGCGCCGCACGCTTTGCAGACACGCCAGTCGAGTGGATTGCCAAGATCGCAAAATCCCACGGCGATATCGAGGTCGAAATCGTTGACCTAAGAGATTTCCCGCTGCCCTTCTTCGATGAAGTGGCGTCGTCCGCCTGGGTGCCGTCCCAGAATGAGGTTGCCCAGCGCTGGCAAAAGAAGGTCGCCGAGTTCGACGGCTTCATCTTCACCGCCGCCGAATACAATCATGGCCCGACCGCCGTGCTGAAGAACGCGCTCGATTATGCCGCCAAGGAGTGGAACAAGAAGCCCGCCGGCTTCGTCGGTTATGGCGGCGTCGGTGGCGCACGTGCCGTCGAGCAGCTGCGCATGCATGCGGTGGAATTGCAGATGGCGCCGACAAAGGCCGCCGTCCACATCGTCTGGGCTGACTTCCTGGCGGTTCGCCAGGGTGAAAAGAAGCTTTCCGACTTCGAACATCTCAACCAGGCGGCCAACGGGCTGATCGAAGAGATCACCTGGTGGGCGAAGGCGCTGAAGATCGCGCGTGAAGCTGACGTGCTTGCCGAAGAAGCCAAGGCAGCCTGAGCAGCAAGTTTCCTCCCAAGGAATTTCCGGGCGGCCTTGTGCCGCCCTTTTTTCATGCCTGTGGGTCGGGTGACTTGAACCGCCGGAGCAGTTGCCATGTCGTGACGGTTGAATATCGGTGGCGGTCCAGGACAATGATCGACCGCTGGCCGAATAGCTCTCAGCGGTCCAGGCGTAGCATAGCGAATACCCTACCTTACCGGCTCGCGCTGGCTGCCGGGCAGGCGGGAAGCCAAAACCTTGTCGATGCGGCGGCCGTCGAGATCGACGACCTCGAAACGCCAGCCCTGCGCATCGACGCATTCGCCGGTCGCGGGCAGGTGGTGCATGTGCGACAGCACATAGCCGGCGACGGTCTCGTAGTCGCGGTTCTCCGGCAGGTCRATGTTGAGCTGGTCGGCCATTTCGTCGGCCTGCATGTAGCCGGCGAGCAGCCAGGAGCCGTCCTCGCGCTGGACGGCGTTGTCGACATCGTCCTCATCGAGGTCGGAACGGAACACGCCGGTGATGGCCTCTAGAATGTCGGCTGGCGAAACGACGCCTTCGAAATGGCCGTATTCGTCATGGACCAGCGCCATCGGCACATCGGACTGCTTGAGCGTGGCGAGCACGTCGAGCGCATCGGCCTGATCGTGGACGATGGGGGCTGTGCGCACGTGCTTGCGCGGATCGAAGGCGCGGCCAGCGAGCAGCGAGGCGAGCAACTCGCGGCTTTGGATCACGCCTACCATGGCGTCGACCGAACCTTCGCCGGCCGGCAGGCGCGAATGCTGGGTTTCCATCAGAAGCTTGCGGGTGACAGCCTCGTCGGCCTGGAGATTGATCCAGTCGACCTCGGTGCGCGGGGTCATGACGGCGCGCACGGCGCGGTCACCCAGGCGCATGACGCCGGCGATCATGCGGCGCTCGTCGGATTCGATGGTGCCGTGATGCTCGGCCTCGGCGACCAGCATCTTGATCTCCTCGTCGGTGACCTTTTCCTCGCTCTCGCCGCGCTGGCCAAGCAGCCACAGCACCGAACGGCCGGAAATGTCGAGCAGCCAGACCAGCGGGGCTGCGATCTTGGCAAGCAGCGCCATTGCGGGCGCGACACGGACGGCGACACCCTCGGGGTCGCGCAGGGCGATTTGCTTGGGCACCAGTTCGCCGATGATCAGAGAACCATAGGTGATGACGGCGACGACGATGCCGACACCGAGCGCATCGGCGAGACCGGCGCGCAGGCCGTACTCTGCAAGCATGCCGCTCAGCCGCTGGCCGAGCGTTGCGCCGGAAAAGGCGCCTGACAGCACGCCGACCAGCGTGATGCCAATCTGCACCGACGACAGGAACTTGCCCGGGTTGGCGCCGAGGTCGAGTGCGCGTCCTGCACCCTTGATGTTGCGGTCGATCATCGCCTTGAGGCGCGCCGGGCGGGAAGAAACGATGGCAAGCTCGGACATTGCCAGAAGGCCGTTCACACAGATGAGGACGACCACGATACCGATTTCAGCATATAACATGATGGTCGCTGCATAGCATTCCTTCTGCCCCTTCGAAAGGACGGCAGCGAAAATACAGTTTGGCAGTGCTGTGGCGATGGCAGCGCTACTTGTGGGGTACAAGAACCGCCATCAGCACCTTGCCGTCAGTGAAGTAGGGATCGCCACCGCCGTTACGACCGGCGCTTGTGAAGCCTATGCCGGGTATCGTCTTGACTGCCTCGGTTTGTCCGGCAGCGGTGAGATCGTGGATCAGCGAATCGCGTTCGGCGTCGATGTCGGGCGCGATGTGGTGCGTGATTTGGCCGGTGTCGTGGCTGAGGCCGACGCCGCGATCGAAGCTCGCCGAACCGTACCACGTCGGCCGGCCGTCAGTACCCGGCGTAAATGTCACCCAGAGGCGGACGTGGTGACGCTGGTCAGCGCTTTTGCCAACCGGTTTTTCGAAGGCGAGGTCCTCGCGGCGACCGTCAAACAGCAGCGTTGAAAAGGGGCGTTGACGTCAGGCCGGTCAAGCAGCACGCTTTCGCCGATCTTGATGTCGGATTTCACGGATAGGCTGGTTGCGCGGTCCCAGTGGGCAGCAGCGAAGGCCTCGATGACATCTTCTTCCGTGCCCACCAGGCTGACATTGATGGGGTCGCCGGGAATGCCGTCAGGGGTGGTCGTCATCAGGGCGGCGGGCTTGAGGTCGTCGCGCAGGATGTGGAAGGACCAGAATTCGGGGGCGGCGAAATAGRCAAGCCCAAGATAGGCCGCACAAAGGGCCGCAAACCACAGGGTCGCCTGTCTACGCAGTTTCCCCGCCATCGGATGCAGCCGTCGCAAATGGATTGAACCGACTTTCTATCGCGAATTCGATGAAGGGGCAAATCCTGGGTTGGTTTAGCCCCATCGGCAGGTAATCGAGTTTAGCGGCAGGCGCGATAGCCGTTTCGGCGCTGTTTGATGTCGAAATGGAAGTGGTTGCGATGGTCGTAATTGTAGCCGGGGCCAAGCACGGTGTTGAAATAGCTGCAGCCGTCGGCGCGAATGGTGTTGAGGAAGCCGCGGGTGCGGAAGGCAAACAGGCCGGGCTTCTTGACGTCGATGTCGCGGCCGCTGTTGAGCTCGATGCGCATGATGTCGAGCGCGTTGCCCTTGCCGTGTTCTGACAAGGTCCGCGAACCGGCGATCTTGCGGCAGGAATAGCTCGAACCCTGGTGGATGGTCTTGACGCCGGAGAAGTAGCGCAGGCGCGCCGCCGGCACCAGGTCGCGCTTGGTCCAGGCGGCGAAGCTCGCCGCCATGGCGCATGTGACGGTAGCGGCGGGCTTCATCTGTACCGAGCCGATGGCCGAGACCTTGACCGGGTAGTCGATGCCGCAGGCAGCACCGTCACTGATCGGCGGCAGGTCGCGATATTGCACGTCGAGCTTCTTCAAGTCGGCGCGGCAGTCGACCTCGTCGGCTGGCATGACGGCGGGCCGCATCGGTGCTGTCTGCGGCCGCTCCGAGGGATCGTCGAGCTTGGGATAGGCGACCATTTGGGGATTGGACGGCACCAATGYCTGCAGCCCGCGCGCCGGGACAAGGGCCGCGGTCTGGACGGGCCGTGGCGCAGCAACGGTCTGTGCGGGTGGCGGCGCGGCAGCGGTGATCTCGGGCATGGATTGCGCCTGGGCGTCGAGCGTCGGCTCGATGGCCTGGGGTGCGGTGGCCATCATCGCCATGTCTGGCTGCGGCGCTGCAGCCATGGCCACAGGCACCGATTGGGGTGCTACCTCGACCACGGGCAAGGAGGCTGTCTGCGAGCCGACATCGACGGCCGGCTGGAGCGCGAAGACGTCGCCGGTGGTGCAGGAACTTGTGCCAAGGCCTGCGATCACCAGCGTTGTGGCGAGCAGCAGGGCGCGCTGGCGCGAGGTGCCACGCTGCGATGTGGTGGTTGCGATGGCGGCGCGCGAATCTGCGGCCATGCGAGGCTCCTGTCCCGGTAGGGCTAGAGTCTAGCTGGCAAGGGTAAAGGAAAGATCAGCGGCCCCATTTACGGCTGCGGCGGAAATGGGGCGTCACTGGCAAAACGTGCCACCATTGCGCCGGGGCGCGAGATCAAGATGGAAGTGCAGCGAATGGTCGGCGTCGCTGCCGGGGCCGAGCACCGTCTTGAACGG
This sequence comes from Aminobacter sp. P4_H6_2, assembly GCF_056400805.1. Lineage (NCBI taxonomy): Bacteria > Pseudomonadati > Pseudomonadota > Alphaproteobacteria > Hyphomicrobiales > Phyllobacteriaceae > Aminobacter > Aminobacter sp. P4_H6_2. The sequence goes on along the minus strand of NZ_JBFUKO010000059.1, from coordinate 11,517 downwards.
ACCGCAGGCAGCTTTGCGGATTGAAGCCAGAAACGTCGCGTTCTTTTCGGGTGGGGCCGGTTCGACCTCGATGGCGGTGCCCTTGGAAAGGGTGAAGCGGGCAATGTCGAGCGCATTGCCGAAGGCATGTTCGGACAGTTTTCTGGTGCCGTTGCGCGGCCGGCAGACATAGGCCGAGGCTTGGCCGATCGTTGTCAGATCTTCGCCGAATTCGGTCTTTGCGGCTGGAGAGATGACATCGGTGGCGAAGCGAGACGTGGCTTCTGCGGTGGCGCAGTTGATGACCGCGTCGGGCTCGATGTCGATCGAGCGGGACAGCCGCTTCAGCTTGAGCGGAAAGGGCAGGGCGCAACCGTCGGCATCGTGCTGCGGCGCAAATTCTTCGAACTCGGCGCCGAGTACCTTCAGGCGCGTGCGGCAGGCTGTCTCTTCGATGGGCATGGCGGCTGGCCGGGGAGCATTCGAGCGCTGGTCGGGCAGCATCTTGGGCGCGGGAGGACCGATGAATCCCTTGTCCGGCAAGAAGGGCGCGGCCTTGGGCGAGCCGGGGCGGGCCTGCGGAATTGGGACCGAGGCCTGTTCGGGAGGCTTGGTGACAGGCGAGGGCATCGGCACGGCGGGAGCGGGCGCGAATTGGGGCACCGGGCCTCGCTCAGGCAGGTTGATCGCTTTCGGGCGAGCGTAGGCTAGCTGTGGCAAGGTCGCCAGAGCGATGATCAACAACAGCGATGAGCGGTGAGGTCTGCTGAAATGCATCGCCGTCAACGGCGAGCACCCCTGACCGGTTGCCTGCAAGGCCGGGCGCATCGCATCACTTTCGGTGACGTCGGTGTCACCGAAGGGTCGAAATGGGCAGGTCAGGCCCCCAGCGCGTCGAGACCTTCTTCGAGCCAGTTGCCCAGCATCGGCATGCCAAGCAGGTATTTGGCCGTGCGCCGGTTGCTGCGCGCCCGCGCTTCGGCGACGGCGTCCTGCCACTCCGACGCGTCGTAGTCACCGCGGCCGAGCCAGGCCAGCGCCACGAGTTCGGCCGCCTCATCGACATTGAGGTCGCTGATCAGCTCGTGCAGCTCTTTTTCGGTGAGGTTTTCTTCCTCTTCCTCGGCGAGCCCGTCGTGATGATGATTGTCGCGGGTGCCGCCGTCATATTCGATCTCGTGCTCGGCGCCGTCCTCGTAGTCCTCGTTGACGCCGGCGCTGATCGCCTTGGCCTTGAGGATGAACAGCCGGACGGTGTCCGGTCCGATGGACAGGTCCCATTCCTTTTCGCGCCGCTGCTGCACGAGCGTGCTCCTGGTTGCCTTCCCCCGCACCGATGATAGCGCATTTGGCGGCAACGTCACTGCCTGGATATTCGCGGCGTGGTTGTTATGGTTGACATGACTTCAAGAGAGGCGGAAATAGCGCGCCTTCCTCCCCCCTCCATCCGGTATTTCCCCAATGGCTATGCTGCTTTCGCCCAAGGTTCTTCCCGTTTTGATGCTCATCGCATCCAACGTGTTCATGACCTTCGCGTGGTACGGGCATCTCAAATTCAAGGCGGCTCCGCTCTATGCGGCCGTCATTTTCAGCTGGCTGATTGCCTTCTTCGAATACTGGCTCGCGGTTCCGGCCAACCGCGTCGGCCACGAGGTTTATTCGGCAGCCGAGCTGAAAACGATACAGGAAGTGGTCACACTTTCCGTCTTCGTCATCTTCTCGGTGTTCTACCTCAAGTAAGGCATCACCTGGAACCACGCGATGGGCTTTGCCTTGATCGCCGGTGGAGCGGCGCTGATTTTCCGCGGCTGATGTTGGACGAAATGCCGACGCCAGCGCGTTGACCTCGCCGAGGGGACGCAATGGTGGAGGTTAAACCATGCAAACCCGATATCTGAAACTCCTGGCAAGTGTGCTCGTGTCATTGCCGCTGTTTGCTGCTCCCGTGCTTTCGTCCGGTGGCGGAGGCGGTGGAGGCGGAGGCGGTGGAGGAGGCGGTGGTGGCGGCGGTGGTGGCGGCGGTGGAAATGGCATGTCCGGCGGCGGTGGCAGTGGAAATGGCACGTCCGGCGGCAGCGGCGGCAGTCTCTTCGGCAGCGGCGGTATCTTCAGCGGCAATGGTGGCGGCCAGGTCAAATGCCGTACGGGCTTTATCTACAACATCAGAAGCAAGAAATGCGAACATCCAAAGGCCGGCATGATCGACGACGAGAGCCTGTTCCTGGCTGGCCGGTCGCTTGCCATGGACGGCAAATATGACGATGCGATCAAGGTTTTGACGCTCGCCGCCGACAAGACCGACGCGCGCATCCTCAACTATCTCGGCTATTCGCATCGCAAGGCCGGGCGAACGCTGGTCGGCTTGGGCTACTACAAGGAAGCGATCCTCAACGATCCCAACTACATGCCCGTCCGCGAATATCTCGGCGAAGCGCATCTGACCTTTGGCGATGTCGCGGGTGCTCGGGCGCAGCTGACCGAGATTGCCAATCGCTGCGGTATCAGTTGCCGCGAATACGGCCTGCTGTCGGAACAGATCCACAGCTACGTGAAGACCTAGGATTCTAGCCCAGGCGCGCCCGCGGTTCTTTCGCTGTCGAAATCGAAAACTGCGGGCGCTCATCGTTTCTGGTGCTCTGGCCGGACGAAATGCCGCCGCCAGCGCGTTGACCTCGCCGAGGGGCCCAATGGTGGAGGTTAACCATGCAAGTCCGATATCTGAAGCTTCTGGCAAGCACGCTCGTGTCTCTGCCGTTGTTCGCAATTCCTGTCCTATCGGCTGACGGCGGCGGTGGAGGCGGAGGAGGCGGAGGCGGTGGGGGAGGCGGCGGCGGTAGTACCCAGGTCAAATGCCGTACAGGTCTCATCTACAACGCAAGAACCAAAAAATGCGAACGGCCCAAGGCGGGCATGATCGACGACAATAGCCTTTATCTGGCTGGTCGCGCGCTCGCCATGGACGGCAAGTATGACGACGCGATCAAGGTGCTGACGCTTGCCGCCGACAAGACCGACGCGCGCATTCTCAACTATCTCGGCTACTCCCACCGCAAGGCCGGCCGGATTCTCGTCGGGTTGGGATACTATCAGGAAGCGATCCTCAACGATCCCGACTACATGCCCGTCCGCGAATACCTGGGCGAAGCTCACCTGACGCTTGGCGATGTCGCCGGCGCGCGGCTGCAGCTGAACGAAATTGAACAGCGCTGCGGGACGAGCTGCCGCGAATACGGCCTGCTGTCGGAACAGATTGAGACCTATCTGAAGGGGGTGAGGCTTTACTCCGGCGGGATGGCGACGATTGCTCGCCGTCCCTCAGTGCCGATTGCATCTCACCCTGGATGAAACGTCGACCGAAATGCGTTAGCTTACGTATGGGCAATCTCAGGAGGTGGCGATGCAGTCCCGATATCTGATGCTTGTGGCAGGTGCCGTGGTGGCGCTGCCGTTGTTTGCAGCGCCGGTGCTAGCGGCCGACAGCGGTGGCTCGACCCCGCCTGCGTGCAAAGCTGGTTTCATCTACAACAAGAAGACGCAGAAGTGCGAACCTGCCAAGGCAGGCATGATCGACGACAACAGCATCTATGAAACCGGCCGCGCGCTTGCCATGAACGGCAAGTATGACGAGGCGATCAAGGTGCTGACGCTTGCCGCCGACAAGACCGACGCGCGCATTCTCAACTATCTCGGCTATTCCCATCGCAAGGCAGGGCGCGTGCTGGTCGGCCTTGGCTATTACCAGGAAGCGCTGCGCAACAATCCCGACTACACGCTGGTGCGCGAATATATGGGCGAGGCCCATCTGATGCTCGGCGACGTTGCCGCCGCACGCGTGCAGCTATCGGAAATCGAAAAGCGCTGCGGCAAAGGCTGCCGCGAATACGGCATGCTGGAGGAAAACATCGAGGCGTATTTGAGGGGCTAACTAATAGGCAGTAGGGCAATAAGGCGGTAGGGCAGTGAGGCTCATTTCGCTACTGCCCTAATCCGCCCTCGACAGGCGCACGATCATGCCATTGTCCTCGTCCGTCAAAAGCCAGACCGCGCCATCGGGGGCAACCACGACATCGCGGATGCGGCCGAAGGCGCCTTCGAACATGCGCTCCTCACTCAGGATCGTGCCCTTGGAGTCGCGGTGAAGCCTGCTCAGCAGCTCGAATTTGAGCGCACCGACCATAAGGTCGCCCTTCCATTCGGGGAACATCTCCCCTTGATAGCTCGCAAGACCTGAAGGGGCGATCGAAGGATCCCAGTAAAAAAGCGGCTGTTCGTAGCCGGGTGCTGCGGTTCCGATGCCGATTTTCTTGCCGTTGTAGTCGACGCCGTAGGTGATGACCGGCCAGCCGTAGTTCTTGCCAGCTTCGGGATGGTTGACCTCGTCGCCGCCCTTGGCGCCATGTTCGACGGTGATCAGGCCGCCCATCACCGGATCGATGACCGCGCCCTGGATGTTGCGGTGACCTTTCGACCATATCTCGGGCGCCATTTTCTTGCCGTCGGGCGCGGGGTTGTCAGCGGGAATTGAGCCGTCGGGCTTGATGCGGACAACCGCGCCTGCGGCGTCGTGCATATCCTGGGCGCGGTCGCGCTGGCCAAGGTCGCCTGTGGTGATGAACAGCGTGCCATCGTCGTTAACGACGATCCGCGAGCCGAAATGCACGCTGGCTTGCGATTTCGGTGTGACGGCGAAGATTACCTTGATCTCTTCGAGGCGGGGATTGGCTCCGTGGCGCACCAACCTGGCGCGGGCGACCACCGTGCTTGCGCCGCCTTTGCCCGGCTCGGCATAGGCAAAAAAGATCGTGCCGGATTTTTCGAAATCGCGCGCAATCGCGATGTCGAGCAACCCGCCTTCGCCGCCGACCGCGACCTTGGGCACGCCTGCCACAGGTTTTGACAGGCCAGATTTGGTGAGGATGCGAATGCGGCCGGGCCGCTCGGTGATGAGAGCGCCACCATCGGGCAGGAAGGCGAGCCCCCAGGGGTGTTCGAGGTCTTTTGTTACGACATCGGCGCGAAGCTTGACCTTTTGCGTGTCAACATCGCGGCCCAGGGCAAGGGCTGGCGAAACAAGAAGCATGAAGGCGAGCGCGTAGAGACAAGGCTTCAAGGTCATTGGTCCGACATAGGTGCAAAGACGGGAGCGGCAACCATGACAGAGCATCAAAGCGGTGCAGTTTCAATCACAAGCGGGTGAAGGAAAGCGGCGCCAGGTTTTCGCTACCAACAGCTCAATGGTGGCAAACGAATTTTTTGACGTGAATTCTGCGTCAGGATTGCTATATTCGCCGGAGATAGAGGTGAGACGGTTCCGTTAGCGAGGCTGCCGGACCGTTTTCTTTTTTTGTGCCTCGCGGCAACAACAGGCAAGCCGCGCGGCAAAGGCCAGGAGAGGTCGACTATGAACAAGGTTCCGATGACGGCGGGTGGGTTCGTCGCGCTGAAGGAAGAGCTGCGCTGGCGCCAGCAGGAAGAGCGTCCGCGCATCATCGAGGCCATCGCCGAGGCACGCTCGCATGGCGATCTTTCGGAGAACGCCGAATATCACGCGGCGAAAGAATCGCAGAGCCTCAATGAGGGCCGGGTCAACGAGCTCGAGGACTATATAGCGCGCGCCGAGGTGATCGACGTCACCAAGCTCAATGGCGACAAGATCAAGTTCGGCGCTACGGTTGTTCTCCTCGACGACGACACCGAGGAAAAGAAGACCTATCAGATCGTCGGCGACCAGGAAGCCGACGTGAAGTCGGGTCGCATTTCGATCTCCTCGCCGATTGCGCGTGCGCTGATCGGCAAGGAAGTGGGCGACGCCATCGAGGTCAACGCGCCGGGCGGCGCACGTGGCTACGAGATCGTCCAGGTGCAGTTCATCTGAGGCGCGGAACGGCATTGGCCGTCGCCATGCCGGACCAGGCAAAGAAGATCGAGACTGCCGACCGCGCCGAAAAATCCGGCGCGGTCGGCATGGCGCGCATCGAGGTGCTCGCGCCCAATCTCAAAAAACGGCTTTCAGGCGTCACCAGCACCATCGTGCAACTGGTGCCGGTACAGGCGCGCGATCTGGGCATTGCCGTGTGCGGGCCCGGCCTGCCCGAGACCCTGCCCAAGATGCGCTGGTGGCAATTGCCATCGCTGCTCAAGCGGCCGGCTTCCAGGCGCCCGCGCATCTGGCACGCGCGGCGCAATACAGAAATGGTGGCCGGGCTTGTCCTTCGTCACATCTTTCGGGCGCAGCTCAGGCTGGTTTTCACCTCCGCCGCGCAGCGCGACCACAGGGCCTTCACCAAATGGCTGATCCGCCAGATGGACGGCGTGATCGCGACAAGTCGGTTGTCGGGGCGTTTTCTCGAAGTGCCGCACAAGGTGGTGATGCACGGCGTCGATCTCGACAAATTCCATCCCCCGCGCACGACTGACGATGAATTCGCCGCTGCCGGCCTGCCCGGCAGATATGCGATCGGTTGCTTCGGCCGCGTCCGGCATTCGAAGGGGACCGACCTGTTCGTCGACGCGATGATATCGCTTCTGCCCCAGCATCCGGAATGGACTGCTGTCATCACCGGCCGGGTGACATCAGAGCACAAGGGCTTCGCCGACGAACTCAGGCAGCGGATCGCCGCGGCTGGGCTTTCGGAGCGGATCCTGCTGCTTGGCGAAGTGCCCGACGTTGCCGTGTGGTATCGGCGGGTGCGCCTCTACGTCGCGCCGTCGCGCAATGAAGGTTTTGGCCTGACGCCGCTGGAGGCGATGGCCTCGCGCACGGCCGTGGTTGCAAGCGATGCCGGCTCTTATTCCGAGATCGTCACACCAGGCGTGACCGGCGCCTTTGTTGCCGCTGGCGATGGTGTCGCCTTGCGTGAGGCGATCAGGCCCTATCTCGCCGATCCGGCCCTTGCCGAAGCGCATGGCGCTGCCGGGCTTGAGGACGTCTCCAAGCGGTTTCGGCTTGAGAACGAGGCGGCTGGGCTGCGCGAGGTCTATGACCAGGTGTGGGCGAACGGCTAGCACGACACCAGCCTGTCGATATCACACCAAATCGGCGCTGCGTCGGGTGGGGAGCGCGAATGAAGATCTACCTGATCAACCTCGACCGGGCTGCCGAGCGGCTGTTGTGGTTCATGCAGCAGATTGACGGCAAGGGGCTCGATCTCATCCGCGTGGCGGCGGTCGATGCGTCCAGGCTGGATGAGGCCGAGATGGATCGCTGGCGCGCACTTTCCTCCGGTCAAAAATCGCTGTCGCCGCCGGAAATCGGCTGCATGCTCAGCCATCGCAAGGTCTGGGAACTGATTGTCCAAGGAGCCGACGAATGGGCATTCGTGGCCGAGGACGACATCCATCTCGCCGCCGACGCGCCGCTATTTTTGCAAAGCGCGAACTGGATTCCCAAGGGCGCGGATTTGGTGAAGGCCGAGACCTTCTTGAACGAGCTCGAAATGTCGGCTGCCGTCTGGGGGCAACCACATGGCCACGAATTGAGGCGGCTCAAGTCGCGGCATTTCGGCACCGCCGGCTATTTCATCTCGAAGAAGGTGGCCGTGCAGCTGCTTACCTACACGGCGAAGCATTGCGAGCCGGTCGACCTGATCCTTTTTTCCCGCGAACTCGGGCTGCTGGACGAATTGACCGTGCTGCAGCTCAGCCCCGCGATCTGTGTGYAGCATATGGCAGCACCCGGCGTGAAGGCGGCAGCAGGCAGCGGGCTTTCAAGCCAGATCGACGGCGAGCGGCTGCGCTTCCATCGCAACCATCCCAAATCCGTGAGGCTGCGCGGCATGGCCAGGGTGTGGCGGGAAATCAAGCGCGTCGGACAAGATATCATGGCTCCCCTGCGCAAGGCCGCCCGTATCTTCAAGCGCGAGTCGGTATTCCGCTCGGTTCCGATCACATTGGGTGGCGAGAGGAACCGATGCTCGTAGTGAGCCAGCCAATGGCCGTGAGCAGCGGCTAGATCGCCACCGGCCCGTCATCCTTGACCTGGCGGATGGTAAGTGCCGTGCGCACTGTGTCGACATTCGGCGAAGAGGTCAGTTCCTCGATGACGAAGGTCTGGAACGTGCCGAGGTCAGGGGCGAGGCAGTGCAGCATGAAGTCCGATTCGCCCGAGACCATCCAGGCGCTGCGCACGATTGGCCAGCCGCGCGTGCGGTCGGCAAAGGCTTTGAGGTCGACCTCGGATTGGCGGTTGAGACCGACGAGGCAAAAAGCGACCACGTCCATGCCAAGTGCCGGCGCGTTGAGCAAAGCGCGGTAGCGCTGGATGATGCCTTCATCCTCGAGGCGCTTGACGCGGCGCAGGCAAGGCGGCGCCGAGATGCCGACGCGGCGCGACAATTCGACATTGGTCATCCGCCCATCGTCTTGAAGTTCGCGCAGGATCTTCCAGTCGATGGCGTCGAGATCGGCCTTGATGGGCATGTGTGCTCCGGGACTCGCGCAAGAATCTTGCGCATTCACGTAATTAAACTACTCGCAGCCATTGGGAAGCCCAAGCGCAGAAATCGGTGCTCGCCATGGGGCGAGTTCCGCCAAGGTCAAGCTTTCGGGGGAGTAACATCTTGCCGCCTTGCGCGGGGTATGGGTGAACACCTAGATTAGGGGCGATCCGCAGCCTGTATTGACGGGGTGCTGCTTTTTCCAATGACCATGAAGGCCCTTCGATGTCCGCCAAACATGCGCCAGTTCTCATCATCGGTTCGGGTCCCGCCGGATATACGGCGGCGATCTACGCGGCGCGCGCCATGCTCAAGCCGATGCTCGTCGCAGGCATGCAGCAGGGCGGCCAGCTGATGATCACCACCGACGTTGAAAACTATCCCGGTTTTGCCGAGCCGATCCAGGGCCCCTGGCTGATGGAACAGATGCGGGCGCAGGCCGAACATGTCGGCACCGAGATGATCAACGACATCATCACCGAGGTCGATTTCGACGTGCGGCCGTTCCGTGCCAAGGGCGACTCCGGCACTGTCTACACCGCAGACGCCGTGATCATCGCCACCGGCGCACAGGCCAAATGGCTCGGCCTGCCGAGCGAACAGGTGTTCCAGGGTTTTGGCGTTTCGGCGTGCGCGACCTGCGATGGCTTCTTCTACCGCGGCAAGGACGTGGTGGTGGTCGGCGGCGGCAATTCGGCGGTCGAGGAATCGCTCTATCTCGCCAACCTCGCCAAGACGGTGACCGTTGTGCACCGGCGCGACCATTTCCGCGCCGAGCGCATCCTGCAGGAACGGCTGTTTGCCAAGGACAACATCAAGGTGATCTGGGATCACGCGGTCGAAGAGATCGTAGGTGCTCCTGCACAGAAGCCGATGCCGCCTTCAGTCAACGGTGTCCGGCTCAAGAACGTGCATACTGGTGCCATCACCGAGATGGCGACCGACGGCGTGTTCGTGGCGATCGGCCATGCGCCGGCGGTCGAGCTGTTCGTCGGCAAGCTCAAGCAGAAGCCGAACGGCTATCTCTGGACGGCGCCGAACTCGACACGCACGGACGTTCCGGGCGTGTTTGCGGCCGGCGACGTGACCGACGACATCTACCGCCAGGCGGTGACTGCGGCAGGCCTGGGCTGCATGGCGGCACTTGAGGCGGAGAAGTACCTGGCCGGAATTGAAGTGCATCGCGAAGCGGCCGAATAGGCCGACCAAACGCCTTACATAAGAGGGGAAAAATGGCGTTGGATTGGGATAAGTTGCGCGTGTTCCACGCAGCGGCGGAGGCTGGGTCGTTCACGCATGCGGCGGAGACACTGAGGCTGTCGCAGTCGGCGATCTCGCGACAGGTGAGCGCGCTCGAGCATGACATCGGCGTGCCGCTGTTTCACCGCCATGCGCGCGGGCTGGTGCTGACCGAACAGGGCGAGATGCTGTTTCGTACGGCGCATGACGTCTTGATGAAGCTCGAGACGATCAAGACCCGGCTGACCGAGGCCAAGGACAGGCCCTCAGGCGTGCTCAAGGTGACGACGACTGTCGGCCTTGGCGCTGGCTGGCTGACGCAACGCATCCAGGAATTCCTCGAGCTCTATCCCGACATCCACATTCAGCTGATCCTCGCCAATGAGGAGTTGGACCTGACCATGCGCCAGGCCGACTGCGCTATCCGCCTGCGCCAGCCGCAGCAGCCGGACCTGATCCAGCGCCGGTTGTTCACCGTGCATTTCCACCTCTATGCCTCGCCGGCCTACGTCAACAAATACGGCAAGCCCGAATCCATCGGTGATCTCGCGAACCATCGCATCGTCACTTTCGGCGTGCCGGTGCCGACACATCTGAGCGAGCTCAACTGGCTTGAGACGGTGGGCGATTTTGAAGGCGGCCAGCGCGTGCCGACGCTGCAGATCAACGACATCCTGTCGATCAAGACGGCGGTGCAGACCGGTGCCGGCATCGCCATGCTGCCCGACTATGTGGTGGGCAAGGATGCCGGGCTGGTGCAGCTTCTGCCTGAAACGGAGGTGCCGTCCTTCGACACCTATTTCGCCTATCCCGATGCGATGCGCGATCAAGCCAAGCTGCATGTTTTCCGCGATTTTGTGATCGCCAAGGCGCGGAGCTGGGCTTTCTAGTCTCCACGCCATGGCGTGAGGCGCGGCAGCCAGCCGGGAACATTGGCGCGGTAGGTTTCGTATTGCTCACCGTAGCGCCGGGCGAGAACCGGCTCTTCGTAGATGCGCACGAAGGTTGCCATCGCAGCACCCATGACCACGGCATAGACCGCGAGCGGCCAGTGGGCGAAGATCAGCGCCTGGCGCCAGCGCATCGGCCCGAAAATCGGATTCGATTTTCGGTAAGCACGATGCGCAGACTTCAAGTGTTAGAGCGTCCTTTGCGCGTCCAAGAGGACGCGCGGCGCTCTAATGATGACCGACACCACCGCGACATACATCGGATTGCGGACATGGCGGTAGGCACCGCCGATCACGAGCCTATCGGTCGGCGCGATCGGGGCAGGGGTGCCCAGGCCGTCGAGCGCGAAACGGGCGAAGGCATGCATCAGCACCCCAAGGCCGATGGCTGCGAGGCATGAGCCCGCGATGACGAGCGGCTAGGGTGCCAGGGGCAGGCCGTAGCGGCCGGTCAAAAGCCAAGGCACGTGGCCGGCGACCACGCCTGGTGCTGCAGCGAAGAAGACGGCGCTGCCGAGGATGGCGGATGGTTTGCGCAAGCGTGCATTCCTCTTCATCAGCAGGGCTGAAACCCAGGCATGCTGCCTATTGGCTTGGCTTCCGCTGCAATAATGATCTCGTCGTGCCCGCTTTGCCAGCATCGCACGGCAGCGTAGATTTCTCCGGGTTTTTGTTGGGAAATGGCCCGTTCGCGTGCGCTGCAGCATCGATAACATGCGATTTTTGGCATGAAATCTGGTCCTATTCGGCTTCTAACATTGTTGGACCACAGCCTGCGTCTTTTTGCATGCGTGCGATGCAAAATAGATGCTTGTTTGTTGGGCATGATGAGCACATATATTGATCATCTCCGGGGCGCGTTCCTCCTCCCATTAGCGCCCTTGAGTGTTCCCCTCTGGAGGTTCGCCTTAATC
>NZ_JBFUKO010000058.1:0-16771 GCF_056400805.1 Aminobacter sp. P4_H6_2 | reverse complement strand
ATATCGGCTTCACCCGGCAAGGTCAGCGCCAGCGCCCGGAAGGCATGCTCCAGCGCGTCGTCGCCAGCGATGCGRCCGGCGAGCGCGGTCAGCGCGCCTGCGAACTGCGGCTGCTTGCCGCCAAGGATGTTCTTGAACGCGCCGATGGTTGCGTCGGTCAGAAGCGTGTTGAATGCCTGCCAGCGCGAGAACGCATCGCTGTCATGCGAGGCGAGGAAGATCTGGTCTTCCGGCCGTTGCTCGATGCTGAGCGTGATCGGCGCCGAGAAGCCGCGATTGAGCGACAGCACCGGGCGTTCGGAAACGCCCGAAAACGTCACCACATGCTTGCGCTTGCGGACATGGATGACGCCGTTTTCGACCGCCGCACCCTCGGCCGCGTCGAAGGCCATGTCCTTGCCGTCTGAACCTACAAGCCCGAAGGCGAGCGGAATATGCATCAGCCGCTTGCGGCTTTCCGACGGTGTCGGCGGCACCGACTGCTCGACCTCGATGGTGAACTCTGCGGTTGCCGGGTTGTGCGCCGTGGTCACGCTCAGGTTCGGCGTGCCGGCCTGGTGATACCAGAGCGCGAACTGTGACAGGTCGCGGCCCGACACATCCTCGAACACCTTCAGGAAATCCTCGATGGTCGCGGCGTCGCCATCATGACGCTCGAAGTAGAGGTCCATGCCCTGGCGAAACAGCTCCGCACCCAGCACGGTGCGGATCATCCGCACCACCTCGGAGCCCTTTTCGTAGACGGTCGCGGTGTAGAAGTTGTTGATCTCGCGATAGCGCCGCGGACGGACCGGATGGGCGAGCGGACCCTGGTCTTCGGGGAACTGGTGCGCGCGCAGCGTACGCACCTCGGCGATGCGCTTGACCGGCCGCGAGCGCTGGTCGGCGGAGAATTCGTGGTCGCGGAAAACGGTCAGCCCTTCCTTCAGGCAAAGCTGGAACCAGTCGCGGCAAGTGATTCTGTTGCCTGTCCAATTGTGGAAATATTCATGCGCGATGATCGCCTCGATATTGGCGAAATCGGCGTCGGTCGCGGTCTCCTCGTCGGCAAGCACATACTTGTCGTTGAAGATGTTGAGGCCCTTGTTCTCCATCGCGCCCATGTTGAAATCGGACACGGCAACGATGTTGAAGACATCGAGATCGTATTCGCAGCCGAACACCTCTTCGTCCCATTTCATCGAGCGGCGCAATGAATCCATGGCATAGCCAGCCTGGTTCTCCTTGCCATGCTCGACATAGATGCCGAGCTCGACCGAGCGGCCCGAGGCGGTGACGAAACGGTCCTTGATAGAGCCAAGGTCGCCGGCGACCAGCGCAAACAGATAGGACGGCTTGGGGAAGGGGTCGTGCCAGACGGCGAAATGCCAGCCATCGGCAAGCTCGCCATGCTCGACCGGATTGCCGTTGGAAAGCAGCAGCGGAGCTTCCGAGTGCTGCGCTTCGATGCGTACCGTGTACACCGACAGGATATCGGGCCGGTCAAGGAAATAGGTGATGCGGCGGAAGCCTTCGGCCTCGCACTGGGTGCAATAGACCTTGCTGGAGCGGTAGAGCCCCATCAGCGCCTCGTTGTGCGACGGCGCAAGCTCGGTCTCGATCAACAGCGTGAAACGGCCCGAGGCCGGAGGACTGTAGATGACCAGCTGGTCGGGCGTGGCATCGAAGTCGGCGGCGTCAAGCGTTTCGCCGTCGATCTCGATGCGGCGCAGCGTCAGCCCGTCGCCGTCAAGTTCGAGCTGCACCGGCTTGTCGACTTCGGCGCGCCGTTCGATGGTCAGCCGCGCCACAACCTTTGTGCTGTCCTGTCCAAGCCGGAAATCGAGCTCGGTCCTGGGGATCAGGTAGTCGCTCGGCCGGTAGTCTTCGAGACGAAACACCTGTCCGGTATCAGTGCGCATGTGAGTGGCCTTCCTGTCGACTTCCGAACGCTTGATGCGCGCTGGTAGAATAAATATGCGGCCGCTGCTCTTTACACGAAACGCCCCCTCGGCAAAACTGTCCGGGACCGCACATTGCTGCGCTCCTCACCAAATCCTCACGAGGCAGATATGACAATCGTCACGCCGAAATTCGGAATGGGCGCATCCGTATTGCGCGTCGAGGACGGAGCTTTCATCACCGGCAAGGGCCGCTATACCGACGATATCGCGCCAGCCGCCCAGCTGCACGGTTATGTCCTGCGTTCGCCAGTCGCCAACGCCAGTTTCACCATTGGGGCGGTTGAAGCCGCCCGTTCTGCGCCCGGCGTACATCTTGTGCTCACCGGTGCCGATGTCGCCCATCTCGGCGCTCTCAAATCGACCGTCATGCAAAAGCAGCCCGACGGCACCCGCGCGCCAACCCGCGACATTCCGATCCTGTGCCGTGACCGGGTCCACTATGTCGGCGATGCGGTTGCCTTTATTGTCGCCGACAGCCGCGCGCTGGCTCAGGATGCCTCCGAACTGATCGAAGTCGATTATGACGGCGTGGACGCCGCCGCCAATACAGCCACCGCTCTCGACGAAGAGGCGCCGCTGGTGTGGCCCGAACTCGGCACGAACCGTGCGTTTACCTACCATCTCGGCGACAAGGCCAAGACCGACAAGGCTTTCGCCAAGGCGGCGCATGTTACCCGCATTGAGTTCATCAACAACCGCCTGATCTGCAACTACATGGAGCCGCGCTCGGCCATTGGCGAGTGGCGCAAGGACGAAGACCGCTTCGTTCTGACCACTGGATCGCAGGGCGTGCATTCGATGCGCGACATGCTGACCGGCCAGGTCTTCGGCATCRGCGCCGACAAGCTTCGGGTCGTCACTCCCGATGTCGGTGGTGGCTTCGGCACCAAGGCCTTTGTTTATCGCGAGCATGCGCTTGTGCTGGAAGCCGCCAAGCGGCTTGGTCAGCCGGTCAAATGGGCCAGCGACCGCACTGAGCACTTTCTCACTGATGCGCAAGGGCGCGACAACGTCGTCACGGCTGAAATGGCGATGGACAGCAACGGCCGTTTCCTTGGCCTGCGCGTCGACCTGATCTCCAATGTCGGCGCCTATATCTCGCAATATGGTCCGATCATCGCCCATATCGGCGCCAGCATGTCGACCGGCGTTTACGATATCCAGGCGCTCGATGTGGCGATTACAGGCGTCTACACCAACACGTGCCCGGTCGATGCCTATCGCGGGGCAGGGCGCCCGGAAGCTGCCCTTCTTGTCGAGAAGCTGGCCGATGCCAGCGCCCGCGACCTTGGCCTGTCGGTCGACGAGATCCGCCGCCGCAATTTCATCCGCCCCGAGCAGTTTCCTTACCGCACCCAGACAGGGCGGCTCTACGACGTCGGCGAGTTTCAGGCGCATATGGAGCTTTCCATGGAGCGTGCCGGCTGGGCCAGTTTTCCGGACCGGCTCGCGGAGGCGAAGGCGAGGGGAAAGATCCGCGGCATCGGCATGGCGACCTATATCGAGGCCTGCGCCTTTGCGGGTTCCGAGCCGGCGCGCGTCGAACTCAACGCTGACGGCACGGTCTCGGTCTTCATTGGCACGCAGTCCAACGGCCAGGGCCATGCCACGGCCTATGCCCAGTTCGTTTCCGAAAAGCTCAACCTCGACATCGCGAAAATCAGCGTGCTCCAGGGCGACACCGACCAGCTTGCCAAGGGTGGCGGCACCGGCGGTTCGCGCTCGATCCCCCTGGGCGGCGTCTCCGCCTCCCGTGCCGGCGAGGCGTTGGCCGAGAAGCTCAAGAAACTCGCCGCCGACGAACTGGAGGCGGCGGCCGCCGACATCGAACTGGATAATGGCGAAGCGCGCATCGTTGGCACGGACCGCATGATCGACTTCGCCGCCCTCCACGCGGCGGCAAAAAAACCTGACGATCTCAAGGCGATGGGCGAGTTTGTTCAGAACGAAGCAACCTATCCGAACGGCACGCATATCTGCGAAGTCGAGGTCGATCCGGAGACTGGAACGACCGAGGTCATCGCCTACACCATCGTCGATGATTTCGGCGTCACGGTGAACCCGGTCCTGCTTGCCGGCCAGGTCCATGGCGGCGTGGTGCAGGGCATCGGCCAGGCGCTGGCCGAAGAAGCCGTCTACGCGGAGGACGGACAGCTTCTGACCGCGAGCTTCATGGACTACACCATGCCGCGCGCCGACACCGTGCCGTCCTTTCACTTCGAAACCCGCAACGTGCCCTCGACCACCAATGCCATGGGCATGAAGGGCGCAGGCGAAGCTGGCACCATCGGTGCGACACCTTCGGCACTCAACGCCGTGACCGACGCGCTCTATAGAGCCTACGGCATTACCCATATCGAGATGCCGGCAACCCCGGCACGTGTCTGGGCAGCGATAGAGGCGGCCCGGCACAAGTGAAGCATCAGGTGGTACACGGCGCGTCGTCGCCGCTTACGGGCATTGCACTCAAGATCGTTTCGGTTGCCATCTTCGTCGGCATGTCGACCAGCATCAAGGCGGCTGGTGATGTCCCCGCTGGCCAGATCGTTTTCTTCCGCTCGTTCTTCGCTGTCTTTCCGATCCTGATCTTCCTCGCCTTCAAGCGCGAACTGCGTACCGCCGTCGTCACCAAACGCCCGCTGAACCACATTGCGCGCGGCGTCGTCGGCGTCACCGCCATGGGTTTCGGCTTCTTCGCGCTGACCCGGCTGCCGCTGCCCGAGGCGATCACGCTGAATTATGCCCAGCCGCTGCTGGTCGTTGTCTTCAGCGCGCTTTTCCTCGGCGAGACCGTCCGTTTCCATCGCTGGACCGCCGTCGCCGTCGGTCTTTTGGGTGTCGTCATCGTTTCCTGGCCGAACCTCTCCCTGCTCAGCACCGGCATCGGCGACGAGGAAACGCTCGGTGTCGTCGCTGCGCTGGTGGGGGCGGCGATGTCTGCGGTCGCCATGCTTTTGGTGCGCAACCTTGTCCACACCGAGCGCACCTCGACCATCGTGCTGTGGTTTTCCCTGACAGCCAGCGTCATGGMGTTGCTCAGCATTCCTTTCGGCTGGCAATCGCTGACCTGGGAGCAGACGGCCCTGCTCATCACTGCCGGCTTCTGCGGCGGCRTCGCCCAGCTGTTCATGACCGAAGCCTACCGCCACGCCGAGGCCTCGACGGTTGCCCCCTTCGAATATACCTCCTTGATCCTCGGCATCGCGGTGGGCTATTTCGTCTTTGGCGACCTGCCGACCATGTACACCCTGGTTGGTGGCGCCATCGTCATCGGTGCCGGCATCTTCATCATCTGGCGCGAACAGCGCCTTGGTCTGGAGCGCCGCGCCGTCAAGAAGGCGTCGTCGCCGCAATAGCGGTTTGTAAATCAGGAGCCTGCCCGCTCCTCAGAATGATCTGAGGCGACCGATTTCGGTCGAGGGCACATGACAGAGTTCAAGACTTCCGATCCGATAGATGTCGTCATGCCATGGGTCGACGGCAACGATCCCGAACATCAAGCAAGCCTAGCGCGCTTATGGCCGAAGCAGCCTTGGCTCAGACCCGCGAACTATCGCTTTCGCGAAAACGGCGAACTGCGCTATTCGCTCCGTTCGATCCATTTCCATCTGCCCTGGGTCAGGACGATCCATCTCGTCACCAATGGCCAGGTGCCGCCATGGCTCGATCTCGATCATCCCGGGATCAATCTCGTCACCCACAACGACTTCTTCGCCGATCCTGCCGCCCTTCCGGTTTTCAGTTCCAGCACCATCGAGGCCAATCTGCACCGCATTGGCAGGGCAGGCGTCGCCACCAGGTTTCTGCTTTTCAACGACGACTTCTTCGTCGGCCAGCCGGTGC
This sequence comes from Aminobacter sp. P4_H6_2, assembly GCF_056400805.1. Classification (NCBI taxonomy): domain Bacteria; kingdom Pseudomonadati; phylum Pseudomonadota; class Alphaproteobacteria; order Hyphomicrobiales; family Phyllobacteriaceae; genus Aminobacter; species Aminobacter sp. P4_H6_2. The sequence goes on along the minus strand of NZ_JBFUKO010000058.1, from coordinate 10,985 downwards.
CACGCGGCGAATTCGTGGCGCCGGATGGCCGCGCCAGGTTGCACGCAATGGCTTTCCGCCTGCCGCCGCTGCGCCTCCGAGCCGATCGCTACATGCACGTACTTGGCTTCAACAATTTTCTGCTGACGCTGGCTTTCCGCCGCAGGCGCTGGTCCTATCCGCCGCACCTGCCGCTGATGATCGATCTCGACGACCTTGCCTGGCTGAACGACAGATTCGGGTTTTGGCTGCGCCGCACGGCAAGGCACCGCTTTCGCCAGCGAACGGACGCGCTGGTGCGCGTGCTCTACATCAACGCCATTTCCGAGCGCGACCGCGAACGCGCCGGCGGCGCCCGGCAGGTGAAATTGTCCTGCGAGCATGTCGTGGCCGTGCGGGATACCGACGAGTTCAGCCGGTCGCTGGCCGCACTTGTCGATAGTCCGCCCGCCTTCTTTTGCCTCAACGATGAGATCGACGACGATGCCCGCGCCGTAGTCAGGGCAAGGGAGATGCAGGCCGCGCTTGCCGCGATCTTTCCAAGACCAGCCCCGTTTGAAAGGGATCGACGCAGTGTCCTGCATGCGGCGGCCTCCGCGCCTATTGAGCGGCTAGGCACCTGAGCCGTGCGGCTGTTTCCTCGTCGGCGGGAAAAAACGATTCGATGGCGAGCTCGGAGAGCGTGACATCGAGCGGCGTGCCGAACACGGTGATCGTGCTGATGAAGGACAACACCGCATCGCCCACGCGCAATCGCAGCGGATGAGCGATCGCCAGCGGATCGGGCTGCGTCGGGCGTCCCGCGCGCGGCCCGTCCGGGTAGCTCAAAAGTTCCTTCTCCAGCGCTTCGAGCACCGGATCGCCGGCAGTGTCGTTCTGGTGTTTCAGCCGCTCGATCAAATGCGAACGCCATTCGTGCAGATTGACGATATGCGGTGCCACGCCCCTGGGGTGCAGGCTGAGCCTGAGCACATTGACCGGCGGTGCGAGCAGCGAGGTATCCTCCACGCCTGCCAGCATCGGGCCGAGCGCTGCATTGCCCTCGATCATGTTCCAGTGCCGGTCGACTGCGATCGCCGGATAGGGCTCGTGGCCCTTGAGCACCATGCGCACCGCGTCCATGGCCGGTGCCAGCGAAGGGTGATTGAGCGGCTTTTCGCTGAAGCTAGGCGCAAATCCGGCTGCGAGCAGCAGCTGATTGCGCTGGCGCAGCGGAATGGAGAGCTGTTCTGCCAGATGAAGCACCATGTCGCGGGAAGGCGCCGAGCGTCCGCTCTCCRTGAAGCTCAGATGCCGCTGCGAGATTTCGGCCTCCATGGCGAGATCGAGCTGGCTCATGCGCCGCCTGGTGCGCCATTCGCGGAGGAGGTCGCCTACGGGATTTTGTGTCGTTGTCATGCCGCTACACTAAGCAGACAAATTTCTGATTGCTATTACCTCCAGCGTAATCGCTTACGACCAGCCGTGGTGTGATGTTCGGTCTCAGGAAGGCGCGCTCTAGACGCCTCCACAACAGAGCCAGGAGCTTGCACCATGTCCATCACCGTCACCCCCTTCCTTCGCAATGTACTTTTCGCCGACGCGCTCGTCAGCGGCGCAGCCGGCATCCTGATGATGCTTGGCGCACCTTTGCTTGCGCCGTTGCTCGGACTGCCTGCGGAATTGCTGTTTTGGGCCGGCATCGCGCTGGTGCCATTCGTCGCCATGCTGGTGGTCATCGCGCGTCGCGCCACGGTGTCGAAGCTTGTGATGATCGACATCATCAACATTAACGCACTGTGGGTGATCGGTAGCTTTGGTTTGCTTGTCTCGGGCCTTGTCGCGCCGAACCTGCTCGGCATTGCTTTCGTCACCGCCCAGGCGCTGACGGTCGCGGTCTTTGCCGAATTGCAGTTCGTCGGCATCCGCCGCGCGGCGGTCGCGACAGCGTGAAGGGGCAGGGCAGCGTCAGATGCCGCCCAATTCCCTCAGCTTTGCCTTGACCTCCAGGAAGTCCCGCCACGCAAGTTTCTTGTGGGCGGGATTTCTCAGCAGATACGCCGGATGCAGCGTCGGCATCACGGGAATGACCGTCCCGTCGGCGGTGGTGTGGCTCTTCCAGCTGCCGCGCAGCCGCAGGATGCCTTCCGTAGAACCTGCCAGGAGCTGGGCCGAAGGCCCGCCGAGCGTCACCARCACCTTGGGTTTGGCAAGCGCGACCTGTCGCTCGATGAACGGCCGGCAGATCTCGGTCTCATGCGGCGTCGGGGCGCGATTGCCAGGCGGCCGCCACGGAATCACATTGGTGACAAAGGCTGATTTTCGCTGGACCCCGATGGCCGCAAGGATGCGGTCGAGCAACTGTCCCGCGCCGCCGACAAAGGGCAGGCCCTCAAGGTCCTCGTCGCGGCCGGGCGCTTCGCCCACCAGCATCAGATCGGCGTCAGGGCTGCCTTCGGCAAAGACCATGCTCTTGGCCGTGGCCTTGAGATTGCAGCCGTCGAACCCTTCCATGATCTGGCGCAGCTCATCGAGCGTCGCGGCCTTGGCGGCAAGCTCACGCGCGGCAGCGGCCTGTGCTTCGTCGGGAACGGCGGCGGACGCTGCGGGGCGCGCGGGAGGTGGCGGTGCAGATCGGTCAGATCCAGCGCGAAGCGCCTCGCTCGGCAGTGCCGCTTGCTGCATCGATGCCGCCTGCCTCTGCGCATTTTCGGCAAATCTGTCGATCGGATCGTCGACAAGCGCGTCATCGACGCCCGCCGCCGCATAGAAGGCGAGCAGATCGCGCAGATCCGGACGTTCGTTTCCCGAAATTGAGGCCATGCCCCAGTTTCGGCGTTACGCCGGCGATTTGCAAGTTCACGAGGAGGGAATGCGCGGGTCCTGCACCAGATAAAAGCGCCAGCGCGGCGTATAGTCGGTCAAAAGGAAGCTGAAATCGGCCGCCTCGCCAGGATCGACCTTGCCGTCGGTGAAGCGCAGCCGGTCATAAGGCTCGAAGTCGCGGTTGTATTTGGCAAAGCTGTTTGACGAGATGTTGGAGCTGTCGGTCCGCCGCTGGTCGAAGGACAGCCCGTCGCCGAAATCGCTCGGCTTGCCCTCGATCTCCTGCAATTCGAACTCGAATTCTACCCAGGCCTGGCCACTGTTGTTCAGCGCCTCGATACGCATGAACATGATRCCGTTGGCATAGAAGCCGGAACTGTCGAAAGGTCTGATCGGCCTGATCGTTCGCATCGTCAGCGTCACCGGCGACGAGGATTCGAGTTCCTCCTTGACCACAAACGGGTCTTCTCGCGTGCCGCTGCCCGACACGCCAGTGATGCGAAAGCCGCCAAGCTCGTCGGAAAACGAATAAGCGCCACTGTTCCAGACTTTTTGGTCGGGTCCATTCTCCTGCGAACGACCTTCGCTGCTCAGACATGTCGCAATAAGAAGAGCAGCCCCGGCCAGCATGTGGCGTGTGGGGTGCGAATGCTTCAGTCCGGTCCTGCAGGGCACGTATTGGCGCATGAAGAATCAATGAGCGAATAGGCTGTTGGACAACACCTGTTTTGTGACAGTACGGGCCGTGAGGCACAGCCGGAAGGTGAAATATTTTGACCTTTACGTTAACGTAAGATAATTTGTCGTCTTCTGGAAACATGATCCGGAACCGGTGGTCCGCTTGGCGAACAGCAGGAGCCGGTTTTTCGGACGAAATGACGTTCAAACAGGATGATCGGCCCATTCGGGTTCAATCGTAATGGAATAGGCTCTAGCTCAAACAGCCGATGTGCGGATCGGTCCGGTTTGACGTTTGCCAATGATGCGCTATGCAGCGCCTAGCTACAGATTGCCCTTGGGACAGGGGCTAGCCACGCGGAGGGATTGATGAGCGATATCGAACGCGAGAGCATGGAATTCGACGTTGTCATCGTTGGCGCCGGGCCGGCGGGACTGGCGGCGGCGATCCGGCTCAAGCAGGTCAATCCCGAGCTTTCGGTCGTCGTGCTCGAAAAGGGTGGCGAGGTCGGTGCCCACATCCTGTCAGGCGCGGTGGTCGACCCGATCGGCATCGATCGTCTGCTGCCCGACTGGCGCGATGATGCGGACCATCCGTTCAAGACGCCCGTCACCGACGATCATTTCCTGATCCTCGGCCCGGCAGGCTCGGTCAAGCTGCCGAACATGTTCATGCCGCCCTTGATGAGCAATCACGGCAACTACATCGTGTCGCTCGGCAATGTCTGCCGCTGGCTGGCCACAAAGGCCGAAGCGCTCGGCGTCGAGATCTATCCCGGCTTTGCCGCCTCTGGCCTGCTCTACAATGATGAAGGTGCCGTCACCGGCGTCGTCACAGGCGACATGGGCGTCGAGCGTGACGGTTCGCATGGTCCGTCCTTCGCGCCGGGCATGGCGCTTATGGGCAAGTACGTGCTGATCGGCGAAGGCGCGCGCGGGTCGCTCGCCAAGCAGCTGATCGCCAAGTACGACCTCGGTGCCGGCCGCGAGCCGCAGAAATTCGGTATCGGGCTCAAGGAATTGTGGCAGGTCGCGCCCGAGCACCACAAGCCAGGCCTTGTCCAGCATTCCTTCGGTTGGCCGCTCGACTTCAAGACCGGTGGTGGTTCATTCCTCTACCACCTCGAAGACAACATGGTGGCCGTCGGCTTCGTCGTTCACCTCAACTACAAGAACCCCTATCTCGCGCCTTTCGAGGAGTTCCAGCGCTTCAAGACGCATCCGGCGATCCGCCACACCTTCGACGGTGCCAAGCGGCTGTCATATGGTGCGCGCGCCATCACCGAGGGCGGCTACCAGTCGGTGCCGAAGCTCAGCTTCCCTGGCGGCGTTTTGATGGGCTGCTCGGCCGGGCTGGTCAACGTGCCCCGCATCAAGGGGTCGCACAACGCCGTGCTGTCGGGCATGCTTGCCGCCGAACATGTCGCCGAAGCGATCGCCGCTGGCCGCGCCAATGACGAGCTCGCCTCCTACGAAGCCGCATGGCGTTCGACCGACATCGGCAAGGACCTGAAGAAAGTCCGCAACGTCAAGCCGTTGTGGTCGCGTTTCGGCACGCTGCTTGGTGTCGGCCTTGGCGGTCTCGACATGTGGCTCAACACGCTGTTTGGCGTTTCGCCCTTCGGCACGATGAAGCACGGTAAATCAGACGCACAGTCGCTCGAGCCGGCCTCGAAGCACAAGAAGATCGATTATCCCAAGCCCGACGGCGTACTCACCTTCGATCGCCTCTCGTCGGTGTTCTTGTCCAACACCAACCACGAGGAGGACCAGCCGGTCCACCTCCAGGTCAAGGACATGGACCTGCAGAAACGCTCGGAATACGAAATCTTCGCGGGCCCGTCGTCGCGCTACTGCCCGGCTGGCGTCTACGAGTGGGTCGATGCCGACGGCAATTCGATCGCCGGCGAGCCCGGCCATGCCGATGCGAAGTTCGTCATCAACGCGCAGAACTGCGTCCACTGCAAGACCTGCGACATCAAGGACCCCAACCAGAACATCAACTGGGTGCCGCCGCAGGGCGGCGAAGGGCCGGTCTATCCGAATATGTGATTGCGCGCGCTATCGCGCTCTGACAGTTGCAACGGCCCGGAAATCATCGCGATTTTCGGGCCGTTTGCTTATCCGCGCGGCGTTGTGCCGGTCTGCGAAGACACCGTCTCGGTTTCGGCGTCTTCGGAAGGTGTGGGCGCATCGCGGAACGAGAATTCGACCAATAGCGGCCGGTGGTCCGAACCGGCGTCCTCGCCCATCGTCACCGAGTGCACCACGACGTCGCCCTTGGCCATGACATGGTCGATGGTCAGCCCGGCAAAACGCATGAATTCAGGCAAGGAGAAGCTCAGCCAGGTGCGGCCGGCGGCAGGCATCAGCGTCAGCCCGCCAGCCTTGGCCACGCGCGACACGGTCGCGCTCCAGGGCGTGGCATTGAAATCGCCGCCTAGCAACGCGTTGTCGGAGAGCGAGGCAAAATCGCTGCTCATTTTGGTCACCTGCCGCGACTGCTCGAAAGGCCACGGCCAGCCAAGGTGAAGGGCGGCAACATCGGTCGCCCGTCCACCGAAATCGACCCTGGCGATTGCGAGCGCGCCGTTGCCGAAACATTGCGGCTGGGTACCTTCGGCAAATGGCCGGCGCGACAGGATCGCAACCCCGAACACGTTGTTCGGATAGCCACAAAGCATGCGGTAGGGATAGCGGGCAAACAGCGGTTGCAGCTTGCCCTTCCACATTTCCGACATTTCTTCGAAGGTGATCACGTCAGGCTGCATCCGGCCGACCAGCGACAGCACCTTTTCGGGATAGGCGTTGTCGTAGCGCAGGTTCATCTGCAGCATCTTGTAGATCGGCCGATTTTCGGCGCGCGGCTGGATCCCCGCATGCACCGGTCCGAGGCCCGGCAGGGGAAGCGCGCTGGAGGTCGTCGAAAGCGCTGCCGCGCCGAACGCGAGTGCGGCAATCGCCTGCCAGCGCAGCGACGTGAACAGCAGCGGCACCGCAGCCAGCATCATCAGCACGGCCAGATGCACCCGGAAATGGGCGAATGAATCGAGTGCTGGATGCCAGTTGCCGAAAAACCCCGCCACCAGCGGCAGCGAAACAAGCATCATCACCAAAAAACAGGCAATCTTGCCTGAATTGTAAAAAGCCATGGTCGTCATAGCAGCTTCATGTCGCCAGAATTGCGGCCCATTGATGATCGATTATGTGCCGCTTGATCGTCGCTGCAAAGTGACCCAAGCAATACCATTTGGCGTAGTCGTGCCGGCAACCTCAGTTGAAATGCGATACGAACCGTGAGACCGATGGGCCGAACGGCTCACCAGTGTCCACGGCTGTCTTTCGTGGACGCAGCAACTGCCTTGCGGAGAATGGAATGAACAAAGCCGCCCATCATTGGCTGCGGGCATGCGCGGTCGTGCTCGCTGCCGTTTCATCGGGCGCCCGCGCCGAAGGCCAGACCATCGAACAGGTCAAGACTTACGCCATATCGGGCACCACGGCGGCTGAGCTTTATGCCTCGATCGGCGAGCGCGGGCCGCAAGCCGGTATGGGGCGCGCCATCGCCCACACCAATTTCAAGCTCACCTGGCAGCGCAAATACGAGCCGCAAGTCGGCGCCTGCACGCTGGTCTCGGCCAAGCCCAAGCTCATCATCACCTATACCTTGCCCAAACCGTCCGGCCGCTTGCCGGCCGATCTGCAGCAGCGCTGGGATGTCTTTTACGAAGGCGTCCGGCGCCATGAGCTGGTGCATGGCCAGATGATCAAGGACATGGTGGCAACAATCGAAAAGACGACGATTGGCGTGTCCGTTGCCAACGACCCGAACTGCAAGAAGGTCAGGCAGGAGATCATCAAGCCGCTGTCGGAAGCGTCTTTGGCGCAACGCGAGAAAAGCCGCGACTTCGACCGCATCGAACTCGGCGACGGCGGCAACGTCCACCGCCTGATCCTCGGCTTCGTCAACGGGCAATAGCAGTCGCGCCCGCAGCTTGCAGGCGCGACGGAACCCAGCGTTACTGGAACCCAGCGTTACTGGAACGCCGTTTCGGCGAAGCTGCGCAGCTTGCGCGAATGCAGCCGCTCATTGGGCATTTCAGCGAGCTTTTCCATGGCGCGTATGCCGATGGTCAGATGCTGCGCCACCTGCCGCTTGTAGAATTCCGTCGCCATGCCCGGCAGCTTGAGTTCGCCATGCAGCGGCTTGTCGGAAACGCACAACAGCGTGCCGTAGGGCACGCGGAAGCGGAAGCCGTTGGCAGCGATCGTCGCTGATTCCATGTCGAGCGCAATCGCGCGCGACTGCGACAGGCGCTGCACCGGGCCGCGCTGGTCGCGCAGTTCCCAGTTGCGGTTGTCGATGGTCGCCACGGTTCCCGTGCGCATGATGCGCTTGAGGTCGTAGCCGGATAGCCCGGTCACCTCGGCGACCGCCTCCTGCAATGCCACCTGCACCTCGGCCAGCGGCGGGATCGGAATCCATACCGGCAGGTCGTCGTCGAGCACGTGGTCCTCGCGCACATAGGCATGCGCCAGCACATAGTCGCCGAGGGCCTGGGTGTTGCGCAGGCCGGCACAGTGGCCGAGCATTAGCCAGGCATGCGGCCTGAGCACCGCGATGTGGTCGGTGATGGTCTTGGCGTTGGACGGGCCGACGCCGATATTGACCATGGTGATGCCGGCATGGCCCGGCTTCTTGAGATGGTAGGCCGGCATTTGCGGCAGCCGTGCCGCCGGAGTTCCCGCCGACGGCGCCGTGTCGCCGGCTTTCGTCACCACGCCGCCGGGTTCCACGAACTCCGTATAGCCGCCGCCGCCCTTGGCCATCAGCTCGCGGGCCAGCACGACGAACTCGTCGATATAGAACTGGTAGTTGGTGAACAGCACGAAATTCTGGAAGTGCTGCGGCGTCGTTGCCGTGTAGTGCGCAAGCCGGTGCAGCGAATAGTCGATGCGCTGGGCAGTGAACGGCGCCAGCGGCCGGGATTCGCCGGGCATGATCTCGAAGGTGCCGTTGGCGATATGGTCGTCGGTACCGTCGAGGTCCGGCACGTCGAACAGGTCGCGGATCGGCCGCTGGATGCGGTCGGCGGCGGCACCGTCGACATGTGTGCCCTCGAGGAAGGCGAAATGCAGCGGGATCGGCGTCGTCGATTCCGAGACGGTTATCGCCACGCCATGATTGCGCATGATCAGCTTCAACTGCTCGGTGAGGTAGCTTTCAAACAGGTCCGGGCGGGTGATCGTTGTCGAGAAATGCCCCGGCGTCGGCATGTGGCCGTAGGCCTGGCGGGAATCGACCTGCGAGTAGGACGTCGTGGTGACGCCTACTTCCGGGTAGAAGGCGCGGAACCGCACATTGGTGTCGGCGCCGGCTGCAAGTGAGGCGAAGGCTTCGCGCAAGAAGGCGGTGTTGCGCTCATAGAGCTTCTGCAAAGCTGCCACGGCTTCGGTGGCATCGGTGAAGCTCTGCCGAGGAAACGGCAGCGGCGAGGAGATGGATTCGATGGGCTGAGGATAGATTCGCTTTTCCATGGCCTATTATAGAGACCAATTATGACGGCTGCGAGGGGGCCGTGTTGCGGTCCTGTTAATTCCCTTAATCACGCTGCAAGCTGATCAGCAGGACGAAGCCAACGCCGCCATTGCGGGCAGCAGGGGCTTCGATGGTCGAGCCCGAGTCGCCACGCAGCTGCGGCACGGCCAGCACCGGGGCGGCGAGAACCATCAGGATCAGCAAAGCCCTCGGCAGGAGCCGTAGGGTCTTGATGATCTGGGTTGCGGTGCGGGTCATGGGCGTTGGCTTTGCTTTTGGAGCTCTGTTGATGTCGTTGCTTTTGTGGGCGCAGATCAGTCCGTCTTCGAAGACGTAAGTTCCCAGGAGCGGGCAGGGCGGCTGGTCTCGGCGACGAGGGTGGCAAACATGATCCCGAACAGGGCGCTGAGCAGACAGACGATGGTGAACCGGCGAGCGAGCATTGGTGTCTTCCCCTTCAATGGATCGGACTATGCCTGGCTGCGACTGAACGGGTTCTGAGACCTCCGTTCATCTTCGGTTCAAATTTATTGACAGCGTGTAGACCGTCCGCAGGGTTGTGTTTCGCCCGCCCACGCATATCTCCACGGTATCGACATCAACGGAGACTGCGGAATGACCAGCCAGACATTGCCGATCGAGCTCTATTATTGGCCCACGCCCAACGGCTGGAAGATTTCGATCATGCTGGAGGAGCTCGGCGTCCCCTACACGGTCAAATACGTCAACATCGGCAAGGGCGAGCAGTTCGAGCCGTCATTCCTCAACATCGCACCCAATAACCGCATGCCGGCCATCATCGATCCCGAGGGTCCGAAGTCTGATGGCAAATGGGGCGGGGAGCCCATCTCGATTTTCGAGTCAGGCGCGATCCTGCAATATCTCGGCCGCAAGTTCGGCAAGCTCTATCCCGCCGACGAGCGTGGCCGCGCCGAGGTTGATCAGTGGCTGTTCTGGCAGGTCGGCGGCCTGGGGCCGATGGCCGGCCAGGCGCATCACTTTCGTCAGTATGCGCCGGAAAAGATCGCCTACGGCATCGACCGCTACACCAATGAGGTCAATCGCCTCTATGGTGTGATGAACAAACGCCTGGCCGATCGCGAATTCCTGGCCGGCGACTATTCGATCGCCGACATCGCTTCAATCGGCTGGGTGAAGCCCTACAAGAACCAGGGGCAGGAAATCGACGATTTCCCTCATCTCAAGCGCTGGTTCGAAACGCTCATGGCCCGTCCGGCGGTCATCCGCGGCATGGCGGTCGGGGAAGACCATCGTCGCAATCTCGCCGACGACAAGGAAGCCCAAAAGGTGTTGTTCGGCCAGAAGGCCAGGGCGTGAGCAGCGAGTAGGGAACAGCGAATAGCRAATAGCGAGTAGAAATTAGGGAGTGGCGCGCCGGCTTCGGCCCGCCATTCCCTCACTACTCATCGCTCATTCAGATTTTCGACCAGTTCTGCGTCTTGCAGATCAGCCCGCCGAGCACGCAGCCCTTCATCTTGAGGTTCGAGCCGGCGAGGCTGGCCTTGCCGTTGTAGGTCTTGTCGTTGGCAGGGTCGGTGATCTCGCCTGAATAGGCGCTTCCGCCGTCGGCGTTGAAGGTGCCGATCTTCTTGCCTGCGTGCTTGCCGTCTTTCAGCGTGATGCAGAAGCTGCTGCCGCACGACGCGATTGCTGCGATTGAGCCGGCTTCCGTCTTCCAGTTGCCTTCGATCGGATCGGCATAGGCCGCACCGGCCATCATCAAGGTGGCCGCCATGGCCAGGCTCATCTTGCGAAGCATTGAAATCCTCCCGGTTGATATCTGCGTAATGGCGCTCTCCCACACCTGACGTTTACGCAAACGTAAGCGTAATGCAGCCGCCGCGAAAGCGAAAGCGGTGCCGCAAGGGAAGCCGCGAGCATTTTTTGACGGCGCAAACGCGCCTTCGACATCCAAAAGTTCATCGATCGCAGCACGTGAATGCGTCGCGTGGTTATCAAAGGC
>NZ_JBFUKO010000057.1:0-17127 GCF_056400805.1 Aminobacter sp. P4_H6_2 | reverse complement strand
GCCGTACCCGTGACAAGAACAGTCATAATTTCCGCACCATTCAAATGCAAAACGCCCCGGCCTTTTTAAAGCCGGGGCGTTGCTAAAACCAGTGCTCGGTTGCGGACCGATCAGCCCTTCTTGGGCAGCAGCGCCCAGATGGCCGGAACGGCGGCAGCGGCAAGTGCCACCTTGATCAGGTCCGGCACGATGAACGGCACGACGCCAAACTGCCAGGACTTCTCAGCACCGATGAGCAGCGAAAGCCACGAGAAGCCGAGTGCCATCATGACGATTTCGGCGACGAGCATGGCGCCAAGCATCTTGACGATGCTGCGGCCCCAGCCGCGGTCGACGGCCCAGCCAACGATTGCCGCCATGGCAACGAAGCCCAGGAGATAGCCGCCGGTCGAGCCGAGCATATAGGCAATGCCGAGGCCCTTTTCAGGCGTGCTCTGGAACACCGGATAACCCATGGCGCCCTGCGCCATATAGAGCAGCAGCGTCGCCACGCCGAGGCGGAGGCCGTAGGCTGCGCCGATGCCGAGCACGACGAGCGTCTGCAGCGACATGTCGACTGGTCCGAGCACGACCTTGGTCTTGGCCGAAGCGATGAGAAGCATCGAACCCGCGACAGCCAGCAGGAGCTGGGTCGCCAGGCGCATCGCACCCTTTTCGGGCAGCGCCGCGGAAACGAGCGCGGTGGAACTGGATGCAACGGCCATGTAAATCCCCTTGTGGTATGCGCGCCGAGGCACGCCAGATGTTGTTTTCCCTATATTGTCTTCCGTGCTAAGCGGCAAACGAATTTGCCGTTTGCTCTTCGGACCCACAGATATCGGCTGGCCATGTCTCTTGATTTCGACAAACGCTTCGAACCCGCCTACGGCCAGCCTGTCGCTGTCGCGGATAGCATCGTGCGGGTCACCGCCAACAATCCGAGCGCCTTCACCTTCCACGGCACCAACAGCTATATCATCGGCCACGACACGCTTGCGATCCTCGATCCCGGCCCTGACGATGATGCCCATCTCGAGGCGCTGGTCCGCGCCATTGCTGGCCGTCCGGTCAGCCACATATTCGTCAGCCACACCCATCGCGACCACTCGCCCCTCGCCGCCCGATTGAAGGCGCTGACCGGGGCTATGACCGTCGCCGAAGGGCCGCATCGCTCGGCGCGCCCGCTGCGAATCGGCGAAGTTGCCCCGCTCGACGCCAGCAGTGATACCGATTTCGTTCCCGACGTGGTCGTCGGCGATGGCCAGGTCATCGATGGCGACGGCTGGCGCATGCGCGCGGTGCTGACACCGGGCCATGCGGCGAATCACGCGGCGTTTGCGCTCGAAGGCACTGGCATCCTGTTTTCGGCCGACCACGTCATGGCATGGTCGACCTCGATCGTTGCACCGCCCGACGGGGCGATGTCAGACTACATGGCCTCGCTCGAAAAACTCATCAAACGGGACGACCAACTCTACCTGCCCGGCCATGGCGGCCCGGTCTTGGCACCGCAAAAATTCGTGCGCGGGCTGAAGGCGCACCGCGAAATGCGTGAACGGGCGATCATGGAGCGCCTGATCGCCGGCGACCGCACGATTCCCGATATCGTGCGGGCGATCTATCGTGACACCGACCCCAGGCTTTATGGTGCAGCCGGCCTGTCGGTGCTCGCCCATCTCGAAGATCTAGTCGGGCGCGGCGAGGTGCTCAGCAGGGAAGCGCCGGCGATCGACAGCATCTATTCCCCAGTCAAATAGCCTATTGCTCCGGCGTCGTGCTCGTCGCTGTTCCGGCCTGATTGGCGATCTCCTGATCGAGTTCGGTCAGGAAACCGATGATGCGCTCGGCATTGTCGCCGAGGTCATGGCGGCCGTAGCGCGAGGCGGAGCGCATGTCGACGAAGGTCGAGTCGCCGTCATCCACCAGCCGGATCACCACGTCGGAGGGCAAAGCGAGAATGTAGGTGCGCGCAACAGCTTCGATGTCGACCTCGCCAATTGCCTGGTCGACGGCGGGTGGCGGCACGACGATCTCCCAGCCTTGCGGCGCCAAAACTGCATTCACGCTGTCAAGAACGCGGTCGAGCGACAGGTCGTAGCGCCGGCCGGCAACCAGCGGGTAAGCCTGTGCTTGCAACGCGCGTTCCCCTGCCGTCGACGGCTCCAGCCGATTCATGGCCGGCGTGCGCAACGACATCGCCGCCGTTAATGCGGGCGGGTCTTCGACATCGGTCGAGATGTCGCGGAGCATGGGCATGGTGGCGATCTGGTAAGCTATGAAACCAAAGGGCGCGAGCACGGCCAGCCCCAGCAAGGCGCCGACAGTCAGGTCGTGTCCACCCCGGTCGCCGAATTTCCACAACCGCGAAAATGCAAGACCCGAGAGCAGCAACGCCAAGGCGGCCAGCAATGCGACAATGCCGAGAACCCAGAAAAAGGCAGTGGTGTCGACAAGACCGCGACGATGGCCGAGCACGGCGGTGATCAGCAAAACGGCCGAGAAGGATGCCATGCCCCGAGACAGGCCAGCCGCGCGCGCGGTGCGCTGCTCAACATATCGCGTCTGAAACTCAACCATAAAACCCGTTACCCACCCTGCACCCAGCATCGCCGTCCCCACGGCATAGATCGCGACTGAATCAAACTAGAGCGTTTCCTTCGAGGGTTGAAGCGGAAAGGCGGCATGCGCCGCCGTCCCGCACATGAACCTGCTCAGGCGCCGGTGTCGGTGGGCAGCCGATAATCCTTGAATGTCTCGCGCAAAGCCATCTTCTGGATCTTGCCGGTTGCTGTGTGAGGGATCTCGTCGACGAAGGCGACATCGTCCGGCATCCACCACTTGGCGACTTTGCCGTTGAGGAAAGCCAAAATGTCGGTCTTGTCAGGCTCCCTGCCCTGCTTGCGCACGATCACCATCAGCGGGCGCTCGTCCCAGCGCGAATGCTTGATGGCTATCACCGCGGCCTCCTGGACGTCGGGATGACCGATGGCGAGATTTTCGAGTTCGATGCTGGAAATCCACTCGCCGCCCGACTTGATCACGTCCTTGGAACGATCGGTGATCTGCATGTAGCCGTTGGTGTCGATATGGGCGACATCGCCGGTGTCGAACCAGTCGTCGGCGTCGAACTGCCCGGCGCTGGCGCCGCCGAAATAGGAGGCTGAAACCGCTGGACCGCGCACCTTGAGCCGACCGAAGGTCTTGCCATCCCAGGGCAGTTCGTTGTTGTCGTCGTCGGTGATCTTCATCTCGACGCCGAACGGCGTATAGCCCTGCTTCTGCTGGATGTTCAGCCGGTCACTGCCTTCGAGATCGTCATATTCCGGCTTGATGGAGCACAATGTGCCGAGCGGCGACATCTCGGTCATGCCCCAGGCGTGGATGACCTCGACGCCATAGTTGCGCTCGAACTTCTCAGTCACTGTACGTGGGCAGGCTGAGCCGCCGATCACCACCTTGTTGAGATGCGGCAATTTCTTGCCGGTCTCTTCGAGATGCTGCAGCAGCATCAGCCAGACCGTCGGCACAGCGGCCGTGAAGGTCACGCGTTCGGTGTCGAGCATTTCGTAGATCGAAGCTCCATCCATCTTGCCGCCCGGCATGACGAGTTTCGCGCCGACCATCGGCGTGCTCTGGGCTAGCCCCCAGGCATTGGCGTGGAACATCGGCACAACAGGCATGACGACGTCGCGGACCGAAATGCCCATCGCGTCTGGCATCACCGCGATCATGGCATGCAGCACGTTGGAACGGTGGCTGTAGACGACGCCCTTGGGATCGCCCGTCGTGCCTGAGGTGTAGCACATGCCGGCCGCCGCATGCTCGTCCAGCGCTTTCCAGGCATAGTCGCCATCGGCCTCGGCCAGCCACTCCTCGTAGGCCACGACATTGGGCAGCGCCGTTTGCGGCAAGTGGGCGGCGTCGGTCAGCACGATGATGCGCTTGAGCGACGGCACCTGCGGCGCGATCTTTTCCACCAGCGGCACAAAGGTCAGGTCGACGAACAGCGCCTGATCCTGCGCGTCGTTCATGATCCAGACCAGTTGCTCGGGGAAAAGGCGCGGGTTGAGCGTGTGGTAGACCCCACCCATGCCCATGATGCCGTACCACGCTTCCATGTGGCGGGCCGAATTCCAGGCAAGCGTGGCGATACGGTCGCCAACCCGGTAGCCGTCGCGCTCCAGCCGTTGCGCAATTTTTAGCGACCGTAGGCGCAACTCGGCATAGTTGGTCCGGACAATGGGCCCCTCGATCGACCTCGACACGATCTCGCGATGCGGGTGCTGGCGTGCAGCGTGGTCAATGATCTTGTGGCACAGCAGCGGCCATTCCTGCATCAGTCCAAGCATGTGGATCCTCCCAGATCATATCTGGCCATTCTGGTCGCAATACCTGTTTTGTCCAGCCTGACCAAAGTTCAGCCGAGCCGGCAAACCGCGGCGGCCATATTGCGGCCACGGTCGCGGTTAACCTTTATTACCGGCTGGTGTGGTGGGTAGAGTAATGTGAGGGATCACATGGATACGCAGCCGCGCGCGGAGGATGAAGTCCTGCCGCAGCATGAAACGCAATCTGAAGAGCATGTTGCCCCCAAGGAAGCCGATGCCGCTTCCGGCGTCCTGATGGCTGCCGACGAGGCCGATGGCGCTGACGAGCCAATCGTCGAAGCCACCGACGACCTTGAGCTGTCGGCGGAAGAACTGCTCGACGAAGCGGTCGGCACCGAGCCTGAAGCCCTGCTCGAGGACCTGCCCGAAACGGAAGCCGCCGAAGGGCAGGAGCGCGTCGCGGAAGAGACCGCCGACGAGCCGGCGTCTGTCGAACTTTCGGCCGATGAACTCCCCATCGAGGCTGTCGAGCGAATACAAGTCGAGGTTCCGGCCATGGCACCCAGCAACGTTTCGGAGGCTGAGTTTACCCAGATGGTCGACGACGCTTTGGAAGCTGTAGGCGGCATCCTTCTGTTCAAGATGCGCCTCGATGAAGACGGAGACGACAAGCATGTCGCCGCCGCTTCGATCGGCGATGGTGCCCGACGTCAGTTCCTGCTGCTTTCGCTTCCCGTCAGCGGCGGCAAGCTCAAGGTGGAATCGGCCTCGCGCAGCACCAACCCTCTGGCCAAGCTCGCCGTAGCCTATGTCGGGGTGGTCGAAGCGTTCCATGCCGCTGCCTGAGCCATTGCAGCGCCTTGCGCGTCCAAAAGGGCGCGCAATATCTTAGTTCGTCGTGCCGTCCGTGCCATCGTCGTCAACATCGTCGAGCCGCACGAAGGCGTAGCCTTTTTCCTTGAGCTTCAGTAGCCCCTTGACTAGGCCGCCGCCGGCAGCGTGCGTGGGTTGGTTGATGTGCGCGATGATGACGTCGCCGTCCTTGGCTGAAGAAACGCGACGTTCGGTTTCGCGCGCGCCAAGCAACGAACCGCCGTCGCCATTGATCGAATAGCCGGCGATCCTGAAGCCAAGCCCACGGATCAGCGCTATGGAGGTCGGGCTGTATTGCGCGGTCGCACCGCGAAACCATTTTGGCGCCCGTCCGCCGTGATCGGTCAGCGCCAGCGCGCCGGCCTCGACCTCGGCCAGAACAGCCTCGGCACTGCCAGCACTTTTCAGCCCATAGATGCTGCGGGGCGTATCGACAGCCGGAATGTGCCTGGCGCCGTGGTTTTCGAGCTCGAACAGCTCTGGATGCGCCTTCATGATCGCCAAGGCTTCGGCGTTCCGCTTCAGCCACATACCGGTGACGAAGATCGTCGCCGGTATCTTGTTGTCGACGAGCGCGGAGAGGACGCGTGCATCGGTCTTGCCGCCGCATGCATCGAGCGTCAGTGCGACGCGTGGGCTGGATTCGCCGGACGGCTTGAGATGCAATCGGGGTTCGAGCAACGCAGCCGAAGCTGAAGAACTCACCAGCGCCGCAAGGCCGACGCCAATCAAAAACCTGCCAAGCATACGCATGCGAATTTCCGGGTATTGCTGTCTCGAACTGCGGCCACTGGCGCCTCAAATCTGGCGCCATGATGACGGCTGAGGCTATTTTGCCGTGGCGCCGGCCAGAACCCTGGCACGCAATACCCTACGCGAGTTGCCTACGTAGGGTATATTTTGTACCCTACGCTAAAGATTGGTGTAGGGTATTGTCATGCGCTTTCCGCTCTCTGCTCACACTGCGTATCAGGACCTTCTCGAAGCCCACCGAATGCGCGACGTGAAGTCCATCGCCGGGTCTCCATTCCTCAAGGAGCTTCCTCAGGGCAAATATTGGTACGCCCGGCAAAGAATTGGTGACAAGCCGGTCGATCGCTACATCGGCCCTGACAGTGAAGACCTTCGTCAGCGCATTGCAYGCATGCGGGAGGATATCGAAGACGACAAGAGCTTTGAACGGCACTGTGCGTTGCTGGTCGCTCAGCTGCGTGCTGCCGGACTCGTTACTGTTGATCGCCAAACCGGTAGCATCCTGAACGCGATGGCGAAAGTTGGCGTGTTTCGCCTCGGTGGAACGCTTGTTGGGACACACGCGTTCCGCCTCTACGGTGCCGAACTGGGATTTGCCTTTTCAGGCACACTCGCAGTTACACAGGACGTCGACATCGCCGCATTCGAAAACCTCAAACTGGCGATCGACGACAAGGTCGATCCATCTCTCGCTGAAACGTTCAAATCCCTGTCTTTGGAACCTGCTCCCGGCCTGGCCCCGAAAGGAAGGTCCACGCGGTGGCGCTTGAAAGGCGGCGGAGCGATGGTCGACTTCCTGGCCCCTCGCATGCAAAGCAAAAGCGAGATCGTCAGGCTAGAACCGCTGAACGTCTACGCGCAGACGCTTCCGTTCCTGAACTTCCTGATCGCTGAGCCGATACCAGCCGTGGCGTTATATCGGAGCGGCGTGCTGGTTCAGATACCGAAACCCGAACGTTATGCCGTACACAAGCTTATTGTCGCCCAAAGGCGAACCGGGCCAGGCTTGGCCAAAGTCGCAAAAGACCTGGCCCAAGCCGAAAGGCTGATCCGCGTCCTGGTGGAGGATCGCCCACAGGAACTGGCAATTGCTTATGAGACCGCTCTGGGCAACGGAACGAAGTGGCGCGAAGCCATCAACGCATCGCTAAAGCAGCGGCCCGAAATCGGCCGCCTGCTTTGCCAGGTCACCTGATGCCGCTGGTTATACCCAATTTGCGAAATGGGTATAACCAACCGCCTTCGCCTACCGCTTCGCCTTCACCGCGGCCTGTGCCGCCGCCAAACGTGCGATCGGCACGCGGAACGGCGAGCACGAGACATAGTCGAGGCCGACGCTTTCGCAGAAGTGGATCGAAGCCGGGTCGCCGCCGTGTTCGCCGCAGATGCCGAGCTTGATCTCAGGCCGCGTCGCCCTGCCCTTTTCCGCAGCGATCTTCACCAGTTCGCCCACGCCCTCGATGTCGAGCGAGACGAACGGGTCCTGCTCGATGATGCCCTTCTGGCGATAGGTCTCGAGGAAGGACGCCGCATCGTCGCGCGAGATGCCGAAGGTCGTCTGCGTCAGGTCGTTGGTGCCGAAGGAGAAGAATTCGGCCGCCTCGGCAATGACATGCGCGCGGATCGCCGCACGCGGCAGCTCGATCATCGTGCCGACGAGATAGTCGATGTTGACGCCTGTTTCCTGCATGACGCTTTTGGCAACCGCATCGATGCGGGCCTTGACGTAGTCGAGTTCCTTCATCAGGCCGACCAGCGGCACCATGATTTCGGGCACCACAGGGCTTCCGGTCTTCTTGCCGGCTTCGACCGCCGCCTCGAAGATGGCGCGCGCCTGCATCTCGGCGATCTCCGGATAGGAGACGGCGAGACGGCAGCCGCGATGGCCAAGCATCGGGTTGAACTCGTGCAGCGCTTCGGTGCGTTGGCGCAGCTTGTCGGCCGGCACGTTCATCGCGGCGGCGACTTCGGCGATTTCGTCCTCGGTCTTGGGTAGGAACTCGTGCAGCGGCGGGTCGAGCAGGCGAATCGTCACCGGCAGGCCGGCCATGATCTCAAACAGTTCGATGAAATCCGAACGCTGCATCGGCAACAGCTTGTCGAGGGCCGTGCGCCTGTCCTTTTCGATGTCGGCGAGGATCATCTCGCGCATGGCAACGATGCGATCGCCATCGAAGAACATGTGCTCGGTACGGCAAAGGCCGATGCCTTCGGCACCGAACGAACGCGCCATGCGCGCATCTGCCGGCGTTTCGGCATTGGTGCGCACCTTCATGCGGCGCGCCGCATCGGCCCATTCCATGATCGCAGCGAAATCACCGGAAAGTTCCGGCTGCAGCATCGGCACCGTGCCCTTCAGCACCTGTCCGGTGGAGCCGTCGATGGTGATGATGTCGCCCTTGCGGAAAGTGTGGCCCATGGTGATCAGCGTGCCCGCGCGGTAGTCGACGCGCAGCGATCCGGCACCCGACACGCAAGGCTTGCCCATGCCACGCGCAACCACCGCCGCGTGGCTGGTCATGCCACCGCGCGTCGTCAGGATGCCTTCGGAGGCATGCATGCCGTGGATGTCCTCGGGGCTGGTCTCGATGCGCACCAGGATGACCTTGCGCCCGGCCGACTTCAGTTCCTCGGCCTCGTCGGACGAGAACACGATCTCGCCAGTAGCAGCACCTGGCGACGCCGGCAGGCCGACCGCGATGACCTCGCGCTGCGCCTTGGGGTCGATGGTCGGGTGCAGCAGCTGGTCGAGCGAGGACGGGTCGATCCGGCAGATCGCCTCGTCCTTGGTGATCAGCCCCTCGCCAGCCATCTCGGCGGCGATCCTGAGCGCTGCCTTGGCAGTGCGCTTGCCCGAACGTGTCTGCAGCATCCACAGCTTGCCGCGCTCGATGGTGAATTCGAGATCCTGCATGTCGCGGTAGTGCTGTTCGAGGCGATTGGAGATCGCAACGAACGTGTTGAACGCCTCCGGCATCAGCTTCTGCAGCGAGGGCTTGTCTGAGCCAGCGGCAATGCGTGCTGCTTCGGTGATGTTCTGCGGCGTGCGGATGCCGGCAACCACGTCCTCGCCCTGCGCGTTCACCAGGAACTCGCCATAGAGCATCTTGTCGCCGGTCGATGGATTGCGGGTGAAGGCAACGCCGGTGGCCGACGTATCGCCCATGTTGCCGAACACCATGGCCTGCACATTGACCGCAGTGCCCCAGCTCTCGGGAATATCGTGCAGGCGGCGATAGGTGATCGCGCGATGGTTCATCCAGCTTGAGAACACCGCGCCGATGGCGCCCCATAACTGCTCGTGCGGATCCTGCGGGAACGAGCGTCCAAGCTCCTCTTCGACCTTGGCCTTGTACAGCGCGATGACCGCCTGCCACTGCGTGGCGGTGAACTCGGTGTCGAGTTCGTAGCCCAGACGCGCCTTTTCCTCCTCAAGCAGTTCCTCGAACACTTCGTGATCGAGCCCGAGAACGACATCGGAATACATGGTGATGAAGCGGCGGTAGCTGTCATAGGCAAAACGCGCATCGCCGGCATCGATAGCCAGCGCCTCGACGGTAACATCGTTGAGGCCGAGATTGAGCACTGTGTCCATCATGCCCGGCATCGAGGCGCGTGCGCCCGAGCGCACCGAAACCAGCAGCAGGCTTTTGGGATCGCCGAAACGACGGCCGGTGATCGCACCTATATGGTCGAGTGCCGAGCGAACATCGGCTTCCAGCGTTTCAGGATAGCTGCTGCCATTGCCATAATACCAGTTGCAGGCAGCCGTGGTGATGGTGAAGCCGGGCGGAACCGGCAGGCCGAGACTGCACATCTCGGCGAGATTCGCCCCCTTGCCACCGAGCAGGTTGCGGTCGCTCGCGCGCCCCTCCGCTGCACCGTCGCCAAACCTGTAAACCCACTTGGTCATGCCGTCTCCTCGCCGACTGAGTGTGGAGCAAGACGGTGGCTGCCGCCCGCTTCTGGGCCGAGCGATATGATGCTGCGCTGCGAAAGGCAAGGCGCAGTTCGGCCGGGCAATGACCTACAATCGATTAATGAACCGGCGCTACGACACGCTTGCGGGCCTTGGCAGGCTCATATAGAACATATCGAGAACAACTTTGGAGACGACAATGCGCAAGACCGGCAAGCTCGACTATATCGAAATGGCTGCGGTTGGCGGCACGCTCGACCATGTCAAATCCTTCTACAGCGCGGCCTTTGGCTGGACCTTCACCGACTACGGCCCCGACTATGCTGCATTCGCAGAAGGCCTCGACGGCGGGTTCCAGGCTCAAGTGCCAGCCAAGCCGCTGCCGATTCTCTATTCCGAAGCGCTGGAACAAACGCTTGCCGCGGTCGAAGAGGCCGGCGGTACGATCGTCAAACCGATCTTTTCTTTCCCCGGCGGGCGGCGTTTTCACTTCGTCGATCCAGGGGGCAACGAGCTCGCCGTCTGGGGCGAATAGTCAGCACATTCAGATAAGAAAAGCGGCAAAGGCGCGATTGTGCTTTTGCCGCGTACTGCATATAAGGCGGCGGTCGATTGACTCGCCTGCGGCTCATAGTTGTCAGCCAGCGGCTTGTTGGGGCGTCGCCAAGCGGTAAGGCATCGGTTTTTGGTACCGACATTCCCAGGTTCGAATCCTGGCGCCCCAGCCATATCTTTCCTGAAAATCTCCTTCGTTCTTCGCTGGCCGGCAGCAAAGTCGCCGACTATCAGGCGCACACCCAACCAATGCAAAAAAGGCCCCGGATTTCTCCGGAGCCTCTTCTCATTACGTCCCTAGCACGCCTCAGTGGTGAGCCGGTTCGGCCATCTGCTTGGCGTCGGGCTCCTCGACATGCGCGGCCAGGTCCTTGCGGGCGATGAAGGTATAAAACATCGGCACCACAAACAGGGTGAAGACCGTTCCGACGAGCACGCCGCAGAAGATCACCAGGCCCATCGAGTAACGCGCGGCAGCGCCAGCACCCGAAGCGAGGATCAGAGGCACGACGCCGAGCGCCATGGCGGCCGTTGTCATCAGGATCGGACGCAGGCGAACCTTGGCCGAAGCGATGATCGCCTCACGCCGCGACAGGCCGTGTTCCTCGCGCTGCTGGTTGGCGAATTCGACCAGCAGAATGCCGTGCTTGGTGATCAGTCCTATCAGTGTGATCAGGCCGACCTGGGTGTAGATGTTCAGCGTCCCGAGCCCGAGATTGAGCGGCACGATGGCACCGAAGATCGCTAGCGGCACCGACATCATGATGATGAGCGGGTCGCGGAAGCTCTCGAACTGTGCTGCCAGAACCAGGTAGATCACCACGATCGCCAGCGCAAAGGCGATCAGGATGGTATTTCCCTGTTCGCTTTCCAGACGCGATTGGCCGGAATAGTCGATGAAGAAGCCGGCCGGCAGCAGCGGCCGGGCGATATCCTCGATCGTCTTCAAGCCGTCGCCGGTGGTCACGCCGGGCACAGGCAGCGCCGAAATCGTCGCCGAGTTGAGCTGGTTGAACTGCTCGATCGAAGCAGGTGACGAGTTTGTCTTGATCGTCACCACAGCCGACAGAGGCACCATCTGGCCGTTGACGCTGCGGACGTAGAACTCGCCGAGCTTTTCAGGGTTGCCGCGATACTGATCAGGCACCTGCATGATGATGTCGTAGCTGTTGGAATCGCGATCGAACTGGGCGATCGAACCACCACCCACAAGCAGGCTCAGCGTCATGCCGATGTCGCGCACCGACAGGTTGAGCGCTGCGGCCCGGTCGCGGTCGATGGTCACCGTCACCTGCGGCGCGTCGAAGGACAGCGAGTTCTGCACGACGATGAAGCGACCCGAGGCCTGGGCCTTTGCCTTGATTTGCTCAGCCACCTCGAAGACCTGGCTCGGATCGCCTGTCGACTGGACGACGACCGAAATCGGCAGGCCGCCGCCGGCACCCGGCAAGGACGGAGGCGCAAAGACCAGTGCTTCAACGCCGCTGACCTTGGACAGGCGCGCCTGGATATCCGCCTGAATCTCCTTTTGCGAACGCGAACGGTCGGACCAATCCTTGAGTGCCCAAACGGAGAAGCCCGAATTGGTGGCGCCGCCCATGCCGACGATGGAGAAGTTGGTCTTCAGCTCAGGCAGATCCTTGGTCAGATCGCGGATCTGGTCGGTGTAGAGACTTGTATATTCGGATGTTGCGTAGCGCGGCGCAGTCACCAGCGCGAACAATGCGCCGGAATCTTCTTCAGGCGCCAGCTCATTCGACGTCTTGAAGAACATGAAGGCGGTGACCGAAACAAGCGCGATGACGATCAGCAACGTCACGGGACGATAGTTGAGCGAGCCCGACACCAGCCGCTCGTAGCGGTTGGCGATGCGCTCGAACGTACGGTCGACGAACTTTGCAAACCGGCTGTGGTTGCCGGCCTTCAACATCCGCGCCGACATCATCGGGGTGATCGTCACGGCGATGAAGCCGGAGAGGATGACAGCGCCGGCAAGCGTGACCGCAAACTCGCGGAACAGCGACCCGGTCAGGCCTCCGGTGAACATGAGCGGGGCGAACACCGCAGCGAGCGTGATGGTCATGGCGACCACCGGGCCGAAGATCTCGCGCATGCCCTTGAATGCCGCCTGCATCGGCGACATGCCGTCTTCGATGTGTCGATGGATATTTTCCACCACCACGATGGCGTCGTCGACCACCAGGCCGATCGCCAGAACCATGGCCAGCAGCGACAGCAGGTTGATCGAATAGCCCATCATCAACAGGATGAAACAGACACCGATCAGCGACAGCGGAATGGTCACCACCGGCATCAGCACCGAGCGGAACGAGCCGAGGAACAGCAAGATCACGACGATGACGATCGCGACCGCCTCGGCGATGGTCTTGAACACCTCGTCGATCGACGCGCTGATCGTCTCGGTCGAGTCATAGACCATGGTGATGGTCATACCTTGCGGCAAACTCGCGCTGATCGCCGGCAACTCCTTGATCACCGCAGCAGCGGTGGTCAGCGGGTTGGCCGAAGGTGTCGGGAAGATGCCGATGAAGGTGCCCGGCTCGCCGTTGAAATTGACGACGGTATCGGTGCTTTCGGCCGCCAGCTCCACGCGGGCCACGTCACGCAACCTGACGACATCGCCATTGCTGGACTTGAGCGGCAGCTCGCCAAAGGCCTCTGGCGTCTGCAGCGTCGACTTCATGGTGATCGAATAGGCAACGTATTCGTTCTTGGTCTTGCCCGGTGCGGACAGGAAGTTGGACGCATTGATCGCCTGAAGAACCTCAGGGGCCGTCAGACCGCGCGCTGCGAGCTTGATCGGATCGATCCATACCCGCATCGAGTATTTGGCCGCACCCAGGACCTGCACCTCGGCCACGCCCTCGATGGTCGAGACGCGTGGACGGATGACGCGCTCGATATACTCGGTCAGTTGCTCGGCGGTCATGTTGGGGTTCTGCATCGCCAGATACATGATGGCGAACTGCATGCCCGTGCCCTTGACGATCGTCGGATCCTCGGCGTCGGTCGGCAGTTGCCCGCGCACCTGCTGGACCTTGGACATGACCTCGGTCAGCGCCGTATCCGGATTGGAGCCAAGCTCCATCTGTACGGTCACGGTGCTCGACGAAGGGCTGCTCTGCGAGGTGACGTAGTCAATGTTCTCGGTGGTCGCCACCGCAGCAGCGATCGGTGCTGTGATGAAGCCCTGGATGAGGTCCGCACTCGCGCCCGGATAAACGGTGGAGATGGTGATCACCGTCTCCTCGACCTTCGGATATTGCCGGACAGACAGGTTGAACAGCCCCTGGAAACCCAGGAGCAGGATCATGAGCGCTACGACCGTCGAAAGGACGGGACGGCGGATGAAGATGTCAGAGAAACTCATTTGGCAGCTGCCTTCGCATCGGTCGAGGCAACGGGAGAGACCGTGTTGTCGACCTTGACCGGGGTGCCGTTGGAGAGCCTGTTTTGTCCGGCAACGACGAGTTCGTCACCGAAGGAAACACCTTGCGTTATCTCGACGCGGCCTTCCGAACGACGGCCAACCTTGACGAAGATCTGCTTGACCACGAGCGCTGGCTCGGCCTGTTCCTTGGCCGGCGCGGCGGCTGCTCCGGAAGCTTCGGCCGTCTCTGCAGGTTTCACCACATAGACAAAATCACCGTAGAGGCTGGTGGTCAGGGCTGTCAGCGGTACGGCTACGACACCGTCTTCCTCGGGAAGCACGACACGCACGCGCACGAACTGGCCCGGGCTCAGCTTGCCATCGGGGTTGTCGATTTTCGCGCGGACAGAAACGAGGCGGCTTTGCGGGTCGACCTTCGGATCGATGCCGACCACCGAACCAATGAACGGCATTTCGGCGTCAGTGACACCGAAACGCACAGGCTGGCCGATCTTCAAAAGGCCAAGCTGCTGCTCGGGAATGGCGAAATCCGCCCGCATCGTGTCGATGTCCTGAAGCGTCGCCACGATGGTCCCTGGCTGGAGATATTGACCGACGTCGACCTTCGGAATGCCGATCGTGCCGGAGAACGGCGCGCGCAATTGCTTCTGGTCGAGCACCGCCTGCAGCTTCTCGACTTGCGAGGCCGAGGTGGACGCAGCCGCGCTAGCCGAGTCGCGTACGACATCGGAGCCGACACCGCGCTGCTGCAAGGCAACTGCCCTTTCAAACAACTGCTTGTCGAGCGCTGCCTGCGTCTTGGCGGCGGCCAGGTCTGCCTGCTGCACGCTGTCGTCGAGCTGAATGAGCACGTCGCCCTTGTTCACGCGCTGGTTTGCCGTGAACTTGATCTCCTTGACGATGCCAGTTGTTTCGACCGTGAGGTCGACACCTTGGGATGCAGCGACCGTGCCGATCGTTTCGATGCCGGGCGTCCAGGCAGCGGGCTCGACCTTGGCGGTCGCCACTGTGACTGATGCGACAGGCATGTTGGCGAAGAATTGCTGGATTGCATTGTCGCGGAACATGTTGAAACCAACGATGCCGCCGCAAACGACGACGAGCAATACGATCGCGATGATGAGACGCTTAATCAAAGGAGATCCCCAATCGGTAAGGAATCGGCACCAGGGCGGGCCGCAATGCACATGTTGGACTTTTTTCTTGGAAAGCCCAAGCGCGAGGGGCTTACTGTACCGGCTGGACGGTATTGTCAATCCACGATAATGTGATGCGAACGGAGACACCACCAATGTCGGGCCACAGACCAAGCTCTCGCGAAAAAATCCTCGCCGCCGCCGCGGAACTGGCGGATATCGTCGGCCCGGGCCACCTGTCGCTCGATGCTGTCGCCCAGCGCGCCGGCGTCTCCAAAGGCGGGCTCCTTTACAACTTCCCCACCAAAGCGAAGCTGATGCAGGCCCTGGTTCAGGACTATCTCAAAAGCTTCGAGGACGCGCTCGCGGCAAAGGCGGCCAGCAAAAGCAGTGATACGCCCGACAGCAGCCTTGCCGCCTACATCGAACTGTCCGCCGAGGAATGTGGACAGAAGCAGCCATCCGCGGYAGGCGTACTCGCGGCCCTTGCCGAAGACCCGGATTTCCTCAATCCCGTCAGGGATTTCAAGCGCCATCTGCTCGACCGCCTGAAGGCGGAAACGCCCGACCAAGCCAAGCTGATCGTGGCGTTTCTGGTCATAGAGGGGCTGCGTAGCATGAAGCTTTTCGACATGGACATACTCCATGAAGATGAACGCAACATGGCGATCTCTTATCTGCTCGCCGAAGCGGCTGTATGACAGGTCACAGATAACGTCATCAACCCGCGTTCACGATTTTCTCACTATACGTTGGGCAATTTTTGTGAGATTCAACCGCAGCATAAAACATCGTGCATTCGAACGCATGGCCATGCTGCCCAATGATCATGCGCTAATTTAGCGGTACACCCTTTAAGTGAGCCACTACATGACTTCGCCTTTGCCCGTCACGTTCGTCGTGACAGTGGATGTCGAAGCTGGGCCTCGTCGGAAATCGGCGCATGCACAGCTTTCAGCAATTGCCTGGCCTTTCGCCTTCGTCGAAGGGCTGACGCCACAATCCGCTGAAACCATTGACCTTTATGATCCGAAGCGAAACCGCAGGCGCTCGAAGCGCCCGCTTGCCCCGGCTGAAGTGGCGGCCTATGCCAGTCACCGCAAGGCGATGCGCGCATTCCTGGATACGGATGCAGCGATAGGACTGATCCTGGAGGACGACTTCCGCCTGCTCGAACCAGCCGCTTTCGCAGCGCGCGTCTCAGCACTCCAGACAGCGCCGGTCGAATGGGACATTCTCAAGCTCTTCGACTTCCAGGAGCGCCCGGTTGTGGAATCGGTTGGCGTAGCGGACATCTCGATCGTGTCGCATGGCAGCCCGACTGCTGGCATGGTCGGCTACCTGATCACACGGCGTGGCGCGGAGCGCATGCTCAGCCGGCCGACCGTCTACCGGCAGATCGACGAGGACATCAAGTTCTTCTGGGAACTGGACCTGCGGGTGCTGTCGGTTCAACCCAATCTCGTCACCGATGTCAGCCATGAGCTTGGCGGCAGCATGATCGAGGCGGAGCGCACGGAGATCAAGCAGCAGCGGCATTGGACGGTGTCGGTCAAAGGGCTAGGCCAGACAGTGCTGCGCCAGTTCAACTATCGCCGCTACCGCAAGCACTACGGCCTCAAGCTCAAAAACCCTTGAACCGCGGGGCTTAGCTCGCCTCGCGCAGGGCCTCGGCCGCCTGGAGGTCGACCGACACGAGCTGGCTCACGCCCTGCTCAGCCATAGTCACGCCAAACAGGCGGTTCATCCGCGCCATGGTGATCGGGTTGTGGGTGATGACGACAAAACGCGTCTCGGTCGACGCCGCCATCTCGTCCATCAGGTTGCAGAAGCGCTCGACATTGTGGTCGTCGAGCGGTGCATCGACCTCGTCGAGCACGCAGATCGGCGCCGGGTTGGTCAGGAACACGGCGAAGATCAGCGCCATTGCCGTCAGCGCCTGTTCGCCGCCTGACAAAAGCGTCATCGTCTGCGGCTTCTTGCCGGGCGGGCGGGCGAGGATTTCAAGTCCGGCTTCGAGCGGATCCTCCGACTCGATGAGCTGAAGCTCGGCAGTGCCGCCGCCGAACAGATGGGTGAACAGGCGCCTGAAATGGCCGTTGACCAGGTCGAACGCCGCCAGCAGGCGCTCGCGGCCCTCGCGGTTCAGCCCCTGGATGCCTTGCCGGAGCT
>NZ_JBFUKO010000056.1:0-17500 GCF_056400805.1 Aminobacter sp. P4_H6_2 | reverse complement strand
CACCAACGACACCACGCTTGTCACCTGGCAGACGCTCGGCGCACTCGCCGTCGGCGGCGTGCTTGCGATCGCCGACTGGCGCACGCCAAATGCGCTCGACTGGTCGGCCATGCTGCTGCTCGGCGTCGTCTCTTGCGCGGCGCACCTGATGATCACGCGCGCGCTCAAGCTCGCGCCGGCCTCGCTATTGGCGCCGCTGCAATACACGCTGCTGTTGTGGGCGGTGGTCATGGGCATCGTCTTCTTCGGCGATTACCCCGACGCGCAGGGCCTCATAGGTTCCGCGATCATCGTCGTTGCCGGCCTGTTCATCTTCCACCGTCAGAAAGTGGTGGACAAGGCCGAGCCCGAGACGGTCCCGACCAGTGTTCACTGAGGCCTATCTGCCCAGCACGAGCGCCCAATAGCGTTCTTCGCTGCCGGCGTCGGCGCGCACATAGGCGAGGCCGAAGCTGGAGAAGCGCGGGTCGAGCATGTTGCGGCGATGGCCGTCCGAGTTCATCCACATCGAAAACAGCTTGGCCGGCTCCATCCGGCCATGGGCGATGTTTTCAGCGGCCGCACCTTCGACGCCATTGGCGTTCATGCGCGTCGCAAAATCCTTGCCGAGGCCCGTGGTGTGCGCCATGCGCCCGGCGCGCGCCATATAGCCGGCCTGCTGTAGCGCGGCGCGCTCCAGCGTGGGGTTGGGCGTCAGCGGCGGCAAGCCGTGCTCCGAGCGGATGGTCTGGAGGTAGGCAACACCGGTCGTCGAAGCGCCGCCGCCTTCGCCGACAACGTTCGAACCCGTCTGGCAGGCCGCCAGGAATAGCAAGCCGCCCATCGTCATTGCGCGCGACACTGCGCTGATCATCCGCTGAGCCATTGTCCGATCCTTGTTCCGTCCCCCGCCAGCCTTGATAGTGCAGATCATGGCTTTTTGGCGAATTCCGGCGATCTTCAGGCCTTCACGCGCTTTGCTGTCGGGTCGAACATTGGGTCGAGATGAATCCTGGCGGGCACTTTTTCAGTCGCCACGACGAGTTCGTAGTCGCCCGATTTGAGGAAGTCGTCGCTGACGCCTGACGGGTTGCGGACATAGCCGTAGCCGATGTTCTTGCCCACCGTGTAGCCGTAACCGCCACTGGTCAGATATCCCACCGGCTCGCCATTGCGCAGGATCGTCTCGCGCCCCACCAGGACCACGTCCTTGTCGTCGACGGTGAAGCCGGCGAGCCGCTTGGTTGGGGCCGTGCCGGCAAGTTTTTCCAGCGCCTTTCGCCCGAGGAAATCGGTGTTTTTCCTGAGCTTCACCGCCCAGCCGAGCCCTGCCTCGAATGGCGTGTCGTTGGGCGTGATGTCGGAGCCCCAGGCGCGGTAGCCTTTCTCCAGCCTCAGCGATTCCAGCGCGCGATAGCCGATGGGGCGGATGTCGTGCGTCTTGCCCGCTGCCATCAGTGCGTCGAACACCTCGCCGGTGGCGGCGATCGGCACATGCAGTTCCCAGCCGAGTTCGCCGACATAGGTGACGCGCAGCGCCCTGACGGTCGTGCCTGCAATGACGATTTCGCGGGCATGGCCAAACGGGAAAGCAGCGTTCGAAACATCGGCCTTTGTCACGGCTTCCAGCACGTTTCGCGCTTTCGGCCCCATCAGCGAAAGCGTGCCGAATTCCTCGGTCACGTCGACAAGCCTGGCGTCGAGCCCTGATGGGATGTGGTCGCTGATCCAGGCAAGGTCATGCGTGCGGAAGCCCGTGCCGGTAACGATGTAGAATTTGTCGTCAGTCAGCCGCGCTACGGTTAGGTCGGCTTCGATGCCGCCACGGGTGTTGAGCAATTGCGTGTATGTCAGTCGCCCTGCAGGCTTCGCCACGTCGTTGGCGCAGATGAAATCGAGCGCCTGTTGCGCGTCTGGGCCGCTCATCTCGTATTTGGCGAAGGACGACTGGTCGAAAGTGCCGACCGCCTTGCGCACATGAGCGTGTTCGTCGCCGACGGGCTGGAACCAGTTCTGCCGGCCCATCGAATAGATGTCCTTGGCCTCGATGCCATCAGGCGCGAACCAGTTGGGGCGCTCCCAGCCGAGCTTGGAGCCGAACACCGCGCCATGCTTCTTCAGCCGCTCATAGAGCGGCGAGACGATGTAGGGCCGGCCGCTTTCATATTCCTCATGCGGAAAGCCGATCGTGTAGTGCTTGCCATAGGCTTCGAGCGTGCGGTCCGACACCCATTGGCGGTCGCGGTGCAGGTTGGAGAAGCGTCTGATGTCGACGACCCAAAGGTCGAGCGGGGCTTCGCCGTCGACCACCCATTGCGCCAGTACCCAGCCCGCACCGCCGCCCGAGGCGATGCCGAAGGCGTTGAAGCCGGCACCGACGAACATGTTCGAGCATTCCGGTGCCGAACCGAGAATGAAATTGCCGTCAGGCGTAAAACTCTCCGGGCCATTGATCATCTGCTTGACGCCGACGGTCTCCAAGGCCGGAACGCGCGCGATCGCCTGCGTCATGTGCTGTTCGAAATGGTCGTAGTCGTCGTCGAACAGGCGGAACTCCCAGTCATTGGGCACATCGCCGGTGG
This sequence comes from Aminobacter sp. P4_H6_2, assembly GCF_056400805.1. NCBI lineage: Bacteria > Pseudomonadati > Pseudomonadota > Alphaproteobacteria > Hyphomicrobiales > Phyllobacteriaceae > Aminobacter > Aminobacter sp. P4_H6_2. The sequence goes on along the minus strand of NZ_JBFUKO010000056.1, from coordinate 14,939 downwards.
TCCATCCCTGCGGGTTCGGCTCGTAGCCGCCCATCACAAGCCCGCCGACCTCTTCCTTGAAATAGGTGCGGCGGTCGGGATCGCGAATGGTCGGTGCGTCGGTCGAAAGCCCCGGCACTTTCTCGGTGATGATGTACTGGTGCTTCACCGGCTGCAGCGGCACGTTGATGCCGGCCATGGCACCCACCTGCCGCGCCCATTGGCCGGCACAGTTCACCACCTTGTCGCAGGCGATGTCGCCCTGGTCGGTCTTCACCTTCAGGATGCGGCCGTCCTTCATCTCGAAGCCGGTCACGCACACATTCTCGAACAGCTTGGCGCCATGCATGCGCGCTCCCTTGGCGAGCGACTGGGTGATGTCGGAGGGGCTTGCCTGGCCGTCGGTCGGCAGCCAAGAGGCGCCAACAAGATCGGACGTCTCCATTAAGGGCCACATGCGCTTGACCTCTTGCGGCGACACCAGCTGCATGTCCATGCCGAAGCTCTTTGCCGTCGTTGCCAGCCTCTTGTATTCGGTCCAGCGGGCCTGGTTGGTGGCGAGCCTGAGGCACCCGGTCATCTTCCAGCCAGTGGCCAGCCCCGTCTCAGCCTCCAGCCCCTTGTAGAGGTCGACCGAATATTTGAGCACGCGCGTGATCGACGCCGACGAACGCAGCTGCCCGACAAGACCGGCCGCATGCCAGGTTGAACCAGAGGTCAGTTTGCCCTGCTCAAGCACGATGACGTCGGCCTTGTGGTCGCGGGCGAGATGGTAGGCCGTCGAGCAGCCGATGATACCACCACCGATGACGACGATCTGCGCATGTGAGGGGAGGGCCATTGTCAGAGCTTTCCGTATTGCGTGCGATAGGTTTCGAGTGCCGTCTCGAGCTTTTCGAGGTTCTCGGTGGTGTAGGCGACGTAGTCGACACCGGGGGCGGAGAGGTGCAGTTCCGAGACCATGCTCCACATCGCTTCGCGCAGCAGCGAGGCGCATTGCATGGCCGCGTGCGAGCGCCTGATTTCCCGGTCGGGCGCCGCGCCAAAGTAATTGGCAAGCAACTCGTCAGACTCCTCGGATGTCATCCCGGCATTGGAAGCCGTGCCGGCAAGATCGAACATCGCGGTCGAAAAGCCGGCATATTCGAAATCGATCAGCCAAAGCCGCTTGCCATCGTCGAGAAAGTTGGCCGGCAGCAGGTCGTTGTGGCTGAAGATGATCGGCAGCGGCGTCTGCGCCTTTTCCAGCGCGTCGGCCAATGCGAGATAGCGCGGCAGCTCGGCCGCCATCCGGCTTTTGCCGGCCTCGAGCGTGCGGGCATAATCGCGGATGACATGGAACGCCCAGAACATGAAGCCGGGGCCCGAGACATGCCAGGGCATCTCGTCATGGAAGCGCCTGACCAGCTTCGCGATACGTGCCGCATTGGCGCGCACATCGTCAGCGCCATAAGTCTTGGCACCGAGGAATTCGGTCACCATCACACCAGGCGCGGCGTATTGCAATTCCGGGGCGAAGCCCGCCTCATGGGCTGCCTTGGCGACCATCACCTCGCGGTCGCGAAAGACATGATGGAAGGGAAAATCCTGTCCGAAGCGTACCACGTGGGCTCCTGAGGCATCCCTCACCACCCAGCTTTCGTTGCTGATCCCGCCCTTGAGCGGGGCGATCGTCAGCGCCCCGTTCCACAGCGGCAGGGCGCGGATGCGGTCCTCGCTCGTCGTCATCCAGCCCTCCGCGCTGTGCATGACGCGTTCCCCATTGTCGCGTCTTGATCTTATTGGGTGATAGTCTCACGCAGCGGAAGCGCCGATGTCAACGCAAGTTTGTGGCTTTAGTTGTTTTTATGACCGTATCTGTTGAGATGGAGCGCAATGTCGCGGTAGACTCGGGCAGAAAACTCCCCATTTGCGGCCATGCCGCGCATTCGACCAGGGCCGCATGATGAACCATTCCAAGCGCCACAACGAAATCCTGCGCCTGCTCAACGATGAGGGCACGATCACCATCGCCGACCTCGCCAACAAGCTTGGCGTGTCGCTGGAAACCGTGCGGCGCGACGTCAAGCCGCTTACGGCGGACGGGTCGATCCTGAAGATGCATGGCGCCATCGGCCTGCCGTCGGTGGTGGGCGAAGCGCCCTTCGAACGGCGAATGCGCGACAATGCCGACGCCAAGCGCGCCATCGCCAGGGCGGTCGCGGCAACGATCCATGACGGCGAGGCGGTCATGCTCGATACCGGCACCACCACCAGCTACCTCGCCCGCGAGCTGCTCGGCCACCGCCGCCTGACGGTCGTGACCAATTCGTCCGACATCGCCCGCACGCTGGCCACCGTAAACGGCAACAAGGTCTACATGGCGGGCGGCGAACTGCGCAGCGACAGCGGTGCGGCCTTCGGTGTCTCGGCAATCGAATTCGTCAGCCGTTTCGCCGTCACCCACGCGGTGATTTCGGCCGGTGCTGTCGACGTCGCCAACGGTGTGATGGACTACAATCTGGAAGAGGCCGAGTTCGCCCGCGTGGTGTTGTCGCGCGGCCAGCGATCGGTCGTGGTCACCGACCACACCAAGTTTGGCCGCCAGGGCCTGGTCCAGGTCTGCGGCTTCTCCGGCTTCACCGAATTGGTCACCGACCAGCAGCCATCGGCCGACCTGGCGAAAGCGCTTGCAGACGCTGGCGCGCAGCTCACCATCGCCGGCGCCTGAGGCTTAAGCCTGTACGAAGACCAGCCTGAAGCAGGCGCCTTTTTGCTCGCTGCACGCAAGCTCGATACGACCGCCATGTATCTGCATGATCTCCTGCACCAGGTTGAGCCCGAGGCCCGCCCCATGCCCGCGCGGCCGCAGCCGGTAGAAGGGCTCGAAGATTTTTTCACGCTCGGCTGCAGGCACGCCGTCGCCCTCGTCTGAAACCTCGACGATGGCCGGGCTGTTCACCGCAATCGTGATCTTGCCTGTGCCGCCGCCATGTTCGATCGCGTTCTGAACGAGATTGGTGATGGCGCGTTCTACTGCGGTCCGGTCGCCTTTGGCGAACAGCTCGCCGCGCGCTGGCTCAAACGACATCTCGTAGCCTGCCGCAAACGCCATCGGCGCGAGATCAAGGACAACTCCACGCGCCACCGCCACCATGTCGATGCGGGAGAAGCTTTGCGCCTGCCGGCTGAGGCGCTGGATGTCGAGAAGCTGATCGGTCAGCGTCGACAGCCGCGCCGTGTCCTGCAAGAGCCTCGCCCGCTCGGGCGTCGCCGGCAGTGAGGTGATGCGGGTGTTGAGGATCGCGACCGGCGTGCGCAATTCATGCGCTGCGTCGATCAGGAATCTTTTGTGTCGTTCATAGCCCTTGTCGAGGCGATCGAGCGCGCCGTTGACGGCCTTGACCAGCGGCGCGATCTCCGAGGGGATGCGATCGACCGGCAGTCGCACGCCGCGCTCATCGATATCGATCTTCTCAGCCAGCGCCGCTGCCTGCCTCAGGCCCCGGAAGGCGCTACGCACCACCAGCGGGATCACCAGCAACGTCGCCACCGCCATCACCCCGCCGACAGGGAGGATGACCTCCATGAAGAGTTCGGGTGTCACGGCAAGCAATGCGGTGATCTGGAACCGGCCTTGCGCGCCGGTGAAAATCTGAACCCTGCCAGCGCTGGTGTCGTACCACTGAACCGTCGCAGCGGGCAGTGTCGTGCCCTTCTTCCAGACCAGCTTGGCATTGTCGATATGGTCGAGCGCGGCGGCCATGCGGGTGAATTCAGGGGGCACGGTGCCTTCGGAAAGGGTGTGGCCCTGCTCGTCGCGCAGCACGAACCACAGGTCGGGCACCTCTTCGCGCAGGTCGGTCAGCGCCCGGCCCTGTTTGAGAACGAGTTCGCCCGATGCGTCCTTTTGGACAGCTTTTTTGAGGACTTCGACCGCGCGGCCTTCATATTCGTCCGGAATGACGCCGGTGACGATGAGCGCGCCGAGGATCATGAAGATCAGCAGCGTGAGCAGGACGACCTGCAGCACCACCAGCCGCCATACCAGCCGCCATTTCAGCGAGATCGGGCGGAAGAAGCGCGTGACCGGCCGGAGAATCCGCAAGAAGAAGTTCATGAAATCTCGCGCAACAGGTAGCCGACGCCGCGCACGCCGTTGATCTCCACCTTGCCGTCGGCTTCAGCCAGCTTGCGCCGCAGCCGCGACACATGCGTGTCGAGCGCGTTGGATTGGATCTCGTCGTCGAGGCCGAACACCGCTTCCATCAGCGACGAGCGCTGCACCATGCGGCCGGTGCGCCGCAACAACGCCTCGAGAACCAGCAGCTCGCGGCGCGGCAAGGTCATCGGTTCGCCGCGAACCGAGACCTCGCGGTGGCCGAAGTCAAAGGCGAGATCGCCGGCGCGGATGACCTGGGTCTGGACGTTGGCCGGCCTGCGCAGCAGGGCGCGCAGCCTGGCCAGCAGCTCCTCGAAGGCGAAGGGTTTGGCCAGGTAATCGTCGGCGCCCATGTCGAGCCCGTCGACCTTGTCGGAGGTGTCGCTGCGTGCCGTCAGCACCAGTACTGGTGTTGCGTTGCCGCGCGCGCGCAGCTTGGGCACCAGGGTCAGGCCATCGCCATCTGGCAACTGGCGATCGAGAAGGATCGCGTCATAGCTTTCGCTGGCGGCGAAATCGCCCGCCTCAAGCAATGACGTGGCGTGGTCCACCACCATGTCGTACCGCCGCAATGCCGTACGCATAGCCGATGCCAGTTCTGGCTCGTCTTCCACCAGCAATATGCGCATTTGTTTCCTCGAAGGGCCTTTGAGTGCCGCCCGGCTACGTCATGAACATTGCGGAAGCATTGCGAAATAAAGACGGCAAGTGGTGCAACCGCCAAAAGCCTGGATTCGCGCCATTCCCGCAATGCATGTGTAATCCAGCAGTCGCAAACAGCTTTCGCTAAGGGCTGGCGACCGATTCGCCGGCAGACGATTTCGAAAGAGGTTCGCAATGGCCGCAAACGACACTTTATCCTTTCTCATGGCATGGGCGACGGCGCCGCTCAAGGTCGCTTCCATAACGCCGTCCAGTTCCAGCCTGGCAACGCTGATGACAAGGGAACTCGGGCCCGACACCGGACCAGTGCTTGAGCTTGGAGCCGGTACCGGGCCGTTCACCCGTGCCATGCTGGCGCGCGGCGTCAGGGAAAGCGATATGACGCTGATCGAGTTCAACGCCGATTTCGCCCACCTGCTCAGGTGTCGCTTTCCCAAGTCGCGCGTGCTGGAGATGGATGCGGCCGAACTGAGCTACCAGCCGCTCTACGACGGCCCGCTCGCCGGTGCAGCCATCAGCGGCCTGCCGTTTCTGGCGATCCCGCCGCGCCAGACGCTCGCCATCCTCGAAGGCATTTTCGCCAATCTCAGGCCCGACGGGGCGATGTATATGTTCACTTACGGCTTCCGTTGCCCTATTGATCAGCCGCTACTCGACAGGCTCGATCTCGAAGTGGAGCGTGTTGGCCATACTTTCCGCAATCTGCCGCCGGCGGCTGTCTATCGGATCACCAGGATGAAGCCGGCAAAAAGTTACGACTGGCGCTTTGCATGATTCCATCGTTCCTGGGTTTCGGTCTGGTGGGCGCGGCATGTCTTGCCTTTACCGAAAAGGTCTCGCCGGTTCCCCCGTCTCATGTGCTGCTGCTGTTTCTCGGCATGACGGCAGCACCCGACGTGCCGATGCTTGTCGCGCTGATGTTTGCGACCACGCTCGGTTCGACCCTGGGTTCGATGATCTGGTACAAGGGCGGCAACTGGCTGGGGCCAGATCGCGCCGATGCCTTCGTCAAGCGTTTCGGAAAATATGTCTTCCTCAAGCACGCGACCTATCAAAAGCTGACGCATGCTTATCGCCGCAACAACTTCCGCGCTTCGTTGATCGCCCAGCTGGTGCCGGTGGCGCGCACCTATCTCGCGCTCGAAGCGGGCGTCTTGCGCCTTTCGTTCGCGCCGTTTGCGCTTGCCACCGTGTGCGGCGCTTTTCTCTGGAACGCTGCCTTCCTGATCGGCGGCTATCTGATGCGCGACGGCGACCACGACCCGGTGACTATCGGTTTCCGTATTGTTGCGATCGTCGTCGTCGCCGAGATCGTGTTCATCCTGGTGCTGCGCCACAGCACCCGAGGGACAGCCGAAGACCATCCCTCGGGCGAAACGCAGCCTTAATCCTGGATCACCCGGTAGATGTTCCAGTAGGACGAGCCTGAAACAACCAGCGGCTCGAGCTGCTTGCCCCATTTGGCATGGGCATCGATCTTGGAGATCTTGGCGAACATGTCTTCCAGTTGAGCCAGGCTCTCCACCGTATGATTGACCTCGATGGTGGCTTCCTTGGCACCGACCGATCCGCTTAGGATCTGCATTGCCATCTTGTCGACACCGGCCTGGGGGCCGATCTCGCGTTCCCATTGGCGCAAAAGGTCGATTGTGGCCTGCTTGTGCCCGAAGCGGGCATCGATCTTCCAGCGTGCGACGAACATGGCTTCCTCCTTTTTTACGGGCGACCATTCGCCCGCATTCGATCATTCGTCCCAGGCCTGCACCACGGTCTGCCGCGCGATCTTGCCATCCTTGAGTTCGAGCATGGCGGCGCAGAAGACCTTGGTGCCGTCGGGGTAGGCGCAGGCTTGCGAGAATGCGAGGCTGTCGCCTTGCGCGATGGTGGTGTCGACGCGATGGCTCATCGCGCGGCTGCAGATGTCGTCCCAGAAGGTGGTGATCGCCGCGCGGCCGCGGATTTCGCGCGGCTTGCTCGGCGGGTTGTTACGGTCGATGACACGCACCAGCGCGTCGTCGGCATAGAAGCTGGACAGCATCTTGCCGTCACGGCTTTCGATCGCCTTCTTGATCGAGGCACCAGTCACGGCTTCCTTGGTGGCAAGCATTTTATCCTCCTGTCGGCCAGCCTCGTCGGGCGGCCCAATCTGATTGCTGTTATCTCACTGCGACTTGGCCTTGGCTGCGGTCATCACCTTGTCGACCTCCTGCTTGAACTGGGGCAGGTCGACCTGCATGCCGTTCAGCACCGTCGACCAGTGCCGCACGATCGCCGACATCGCCACGGCCTCGCGGATTTCCTCGTCCGTCGCGCCATTGGCTTTTGCGGCTGCGGTGTGGAAATAGATGCAGTACTGGCACGGTATCTGTGCAGCGACGGCGAGGCCGACAAGTTCCTTGGTCTTGCCGTTCAGTTCGGTCTTGGGATTGAGCTGCACGCTCTTGAATTCAGCCCAGGCGCCGGCAACGCCGGCCTCCGGAAACGCCTTGAAGAAGCTCGGTACCGAACCGAGCGTGGCTTCGATGTCCTTGTAGGTTGCCGCAGCCGAGCTATCCTCGGCGAAGGCGTTCGTTGAGATGAAAATTGCCAGGCCGGCTATCGCCAGCGATGCGAGCATTCCAGTTGCCTTGGTCATGTCTTCCTCCATCCGCAGGTCAGAGGCTTGTTTCAGCCTGCCTGCATGGGGAGAATTTGTAGTCCTTGGCGCTGCCCTTCCGCTTCGCCCGAAAGGGCCACACCGGCTATGGCCCGTCCGGGCCAGTCTGCCGTGCGGCAAACGCCGCCGCAGCTGCCCGCGAAGGCAAGTCGAGCTTCATCAGGATGTTGGCGACATGGCGCTTGACCGTGTGTTCGCTGAGGCTGAGTTCGGCGGYGATCGCCGCATTGCTCTTGCCGTCGGCGATCAGCGCCACCACTTCGTTCTCGCGGGCGGTCAGTGCCGATGGTTCGACAGCGATCACGCGGCTGCGGCAGGCCGGTTCGAGATGCTGTTCCGAGGTCGCCTGCACCAATGCCAAAGGCTCGTCGAGATCGTCGAGCGTCACCCGCCCGGCATCGGCAAAATGCAGGCCCGAGCCGGCGGCGAGATCGGCCACCAGACGCGAGGCGAGGATGTCGCCGCGCCCGGCATGGTCGGCGATCTGTGCCGCGATGCGCATCGTGAGCCCCGATGGCGGGCCGCGCATCTCGATCTCGCCGACATGTACCCCTTGGGCGCTGGCGATGCCGATATCTTGGGCAGCCTCGCGTAGCGCCTGAGCGCAGCGGACCGCCCGCGCCGGTMCATCGAAGCGCGAAACAAGCACCTCGCCATGCTGGTCGACGATGCGGCCGCCATGGCGGCCGACGAGCAGGCGCCAGGTCTCGTGGAAGCGCTGGCTGCGTTCGTTCCACATCCGGTCGCCCAGCCGTGCGGTATCGGAAATGCGCGTCACCAAAAGGGCGGCGAGCACACGTTCCGTATCGGGTGCTGCATGCGCGCCGGTCAGGAACTCCTCGATCAGATCGGCGACGTGGTTGACGTCGCCCGTCCAGATCGGGTGGTCGCGCCCAGTGATCTCGGCGAGCCGCGCACCGGGGATCTTCTGAGCGAGATAGCGACTGGCATCGGGATCGACCCGTGCGTCATTGCGGCGATGGATCAGCAGGGTTGGTGCGCGAATACTCCCCAGCACGCCCCGCACGTCGATTTCGGCGTTCATCCGGGAAAGTGCCGCTGCCGCCGTCGGGCTTGCCGACAGCCGTTCGAAGCGCGCCCACCAGGTGGCAAAACGGGCATCGTCGAGCCGCCCCGGGGCAAAGTTCTGTAGTGTCGCCCCAGTACCCCAGGACGTCTCGGCCGCTTCGATGAAAGCGTCCAGCCGCTCGGGGCTCATCACCCATTTGTGGAAATGCGCGTAGCCGCCGTAAAGCACCAGCGATCGTGTCCGTTCAGGATAGGTCGCGGCAAACAGGATCGCCATGGGCGCACCTTCGGACGCGCCAAGGATCGCCGCCCGGCTGGAGCCCGCGGCATCCATCACAGCGCGCACGTCATCCATACGCATTTCGAGGCTAGGCAGCGCATGCGTATCGACGGGGTCGGAAAGTCCGGTGCCGCGCTTGTCGAACAGGATCAGGCGCGAGAATGCCGACAGGCGCGAAAGCAGCCTGCTGTAACCCTCGTCTTCCCAGTGCAGGTCGAGATTGGAGATGAAACCGGGAACGAAGACCAGGTCGAGCGGACCCTGGCCAACCACCTGATAGGCGATCCGCACGTCACCACTACGGGCATATCGGGTCGCGATCGGCCTCATCGGAGCCATCCCGTCGGCATAAACCATTAGGGATTGCTAACATAGCAGATGTTTGGCCGGGAGGAACGGCCTGTTCCGCAGGCCTCGATGCGGTCAGGCGGCGTCCTGCCTGGGGCGCCTGATCGTGGCGGCCGCTTCGACCACCAGCGGCTTCATGCCCTTGCCGCCTTCGTCGAACATCTCGAAGAACTGGCGGCGCATGCGCKGATCCCAGAACTTGTTGATGTGTTCGGCAACGCCTGCGACACCTTCGTCATGCGGCTTGGACTCAAAGAAGGTGGCGATCTGGTTCGCCATGTAGACGAGCTTTTCCTTCGTCCCCATCTTGTGCTCTTCATGCGACATTTTTGGCGGCTCCGGTACTCACGCGGTCTGGATGGGTAAAGATGTCGAAATCGTCGCCGCGCACAAGTGCGACGAGCGTCATGCCTGCCTGTTCGGCGGTGCGGATGGCAAGGGCCGTGGGCGCCGAGACGGCGATGATGAAGGGCGAGCCGATGGCGGCCGTCTTCTGAACCATCTCCACCGACACGCGGCTGGTCACCACCACGGCACCTGATCCGCCGGAAATGCCGGCCTTGTCGAGCGCGCCGGCGAGCTTGTCGAGCGCATTGTGGCGGCCGACATCCTCGCGTGCGGCGACGATGCCCTTGCCGGGCACGTAAAAGCCCGCAGCGTGAACCGCGCCTGTTTCCGCATGCAGCGGCTGCGCCTTGGACAACAGCTTCACCGCCTGCACGATGTCGTCGGCCGAAAGCCTGAGCGCCGGCGTGTGTACGTCATCGACCGAGCGCATCGCTTCTTCGATGGATTCGATGCCGCACAGCCCGCAGCCGACTGGGCCGGCGAGGCGSCGRCGSCGCRMCTCGAAGCGKKTGTTGGCCTTGTCCTTGAGCCGGATCTGGATGTCGATGCCGGCCTCGACATCGAGCACCTCGATCGACTCGATCTCTTCGACCGAGCCGATGATGCCTTCGGTCAACGAGAAGCCGAGCGCGAAATCCTCGAAATCCGCCGGGCTCGCCATCATCACCGCATGCGTGGTCCCGCCATAAGACAACGCGATCGGCGTCTCTTCCGGCACCATGCGATTGGCGATTGTCGTGCCGCTCGCCCGGCGGGCGAGGCGGCTTGTCTGGCTGATGGCGGGGCGGTCCGTCACCTCTAGGCTACTCCGCCGCTTCCAGCTGGCCGGCGATGCGTCGGCTCTGCTGCGCCTGCTCGGTGTATTCCTTCTGCCATTCCGACGGCCCGTTGGAAGCGCCCACCTGAACCGCCGTCACCTTGTATTCCGGACAGTTGGTCGCCCAGTCGGAGAAGTCGGTGGTGATGACGTTGGCCTGAGTGTCGGGGTGGTGGAAGGTCGTGTAGACCACGCCAGGCGACACACGATCGGTGATCTGCGCGCGCAGCGTCGTCTCACCGGCGCGGCTCTGCAGCCGCACCCAGTCGCCATCGCGCAGGCCGCGCAGTTCRGCGTCATGCGGGTGGATTTCCAGCAGGTCCTCGGCATGCCAGGCAACGTTTTCGGTACGCCTAGTCTGCGCGCCGACATTGTACTGGCTGAGGATACGGCCGGTGGTGAGCAGAAGCGGGAAGCGCGGACCGGTCTTTTCGTCAGTCGCCACATATTCGGTGCGGATGAACTTACCCTTGCCGCGCACGAAGCCGTCGATGTGCATGATCGGGGTGCCTTTCGGCGCCTTGTCGTTGCACGGCCACTGCACCGAGCCCATCTTTTCCAGGAACTCATAGGAGACGTTGGCAAAGCTCGGCGTCGTCTTGGCCACTTCGTCCATGATCTCGGACGGGTGCTGGTAATTCCAGTTCAGCCCCATCGCCTGGGCGAGCTTCTGCGTCACTTCCCAGTCGGCATAGCCGTTCTTCGGTGCCATCACCTTGCGCACGCGGTTGATGCGGCGCTCGGCGTTGGTGAAGGTGCCGTCCTTTTCGAGGAAGGTCGAGCCGGGCAGGAACACATGCGCGTAGTTCGCCGTCTCGTTGAGGAACAGGTCCTGCACGACGACGCATTCCATGGCGGCGAGGCCGGCCGAGACATGCTTGGTGTCGGGGTCTGACTGCAGGATGTCCTCACCCTGGATGTAGATGCCCTTGAACGTGCCGTCGACGGCGGCATCCAGCATGTTGGGGATGCGCAGGCCCGGCTCGTCGTCCAGCTTCACGCCCCAGAGGCTGTCATAGATTTCGCGCACGGCATCGCCCGAAATGTGCCGGTAACCCGGCAGCTCGTGCGGGAACGAGCCCATGTCGCAGGCGCCCTGCACGTTGTTCTGGCCACGCAGCGGGTTCACGCCGACGCCCTTGCGGCCGATGTTGCCGGTCAGCATGGCGAGGTTGGCGATGCCGATGACCGTGGTCGAGCCCTGGCTGTGCTCGGTCACGCCGAGGCCGTAATAGATCGCGGCATTGCCGCCGGTGGCATAGAGGCGGGCCGCGCCGCGGATGGTTTCCGCCGGAACACCGGACAGCTTTTCCGCTGCTTCGGGGCTGTACTGCGCGTCCGAGACGAACTCGGCATAGTCCTGGAATTCCGACCAGTCGCAGCGCTCGCGGATGAATTTTTCGTCGAACAGGCCTTCGGTGACGATCACATGCGCCATCGCGGTGACGATGGCGACGTTGGTGCCCGGCTTGAGCGCCAGATGATGCGCAGCCTCGATATGGGCCGACTTCACCATCTCGGTGCGGCGCGGGTCGATGACGATCAGCTTGGCACYGGCGCGCAGCCGCTTCTTCAGCCGCGATGCGAACACCGGGTGAGCCGAAGCGGGGTTGGCGCCGATGATCAGCGCGACGTCGGTGTGCTCGACCGAGTCGAAATCCTGCGTGCCGGCCGATGTGCCGTAGGTCTGGCCGAGGCCATAGCCGGTCGGCGAATGGCAGACACGAGCGCAGGTGTCGACGTTGTTGTTGCCAAAACCCTGGCGGATAAGCTTCTGAACGAGGAAGGTTTCCTCATTCGTGCAGCGCGAAGAGGTGATGCCGCCGACGGCACCGCGACCATACTGATACTGGATGCGGCGGAATTCCTTGGCCGTGTATTCAAGCGCTTCTTCCCACGAAACTTCGCGCCACGGATCGGCGATGTTCTCGCGGATCATCGGGTTGAGGATGCGCTCCTTGTGGGTGGCGTAGCCATAGGCGAAGCGGCCCTTGACGCAGGAGTGGCCGCGATTGGCCTTGCCGTCTTTCCACGGCACCATGCGCACCAGTTCGTCGCCGCGCATTTCGGCCTTGAACGAGCAGCCGACGCCGCAATAGGCGCAGGTGGTGACGACCGAATGCTCGGGCTGGCCGATCTGGATGACCGACTTTTCCGTCAGCGTCGCCGTCGGGCAGGCCTGCACGCAGGCGCCACAGGAAACGCACTCGCTGTCGAGGAACAGTTCATGCGCGCCGGGCGATACGCGTGAGCCGAAGCCACGGCCTTCGATCGTGAGCGCAAACGTTCCCTGCACCTCTTCGCAAGCCCGCACGCAGCGCGAGCAGACGATGCACTTGGAGGGGTCGTAGGTGAAATATGGGTTGGACTCGTCCTTGGCCATCCACTTGAAGTTTTCGACGCCGTCGTTCTTGGCGCGAACGTGGTTGTCGCCTTCATAGCCGTAGCGCACGTCGCGCAGGCCGACAGCGCCAGCCATGTCCTGCAACTCGCAGTCGCCATTGGCAGCGCAGGTCAAGCAGTCGAGCGGATGGTCGGAGATGTAAAGCTCCATCACGCCCTTGCGGATGTCCTTGAGGCGACCGGTCTGGGTACGCACGACCATGCCCGGCATGACGGGCGTCGTGCAGGAGGACGGTGTGCCGTTGCGGCCCTCGATCTCCACCAGGCAGAGCCGGCAGGAACCGAATGCGTCGACCATGTCGGTGGCGCAGAGTTTTGGAATGGCGATGCCCGCTTCCATCGAAGCGCGCATGATCGAGGTGCCTTCCGGAACCGTGACCGAAAACCCGTCGACGGTCAGCGTGACCTGCTTTTCGGATGTGGAGGCAGGGGTGCCGAAATCGATTTCTTGAATGAGACCCATGATGCCGTCTCCTATTCCGCTGCCTGAGCGACCGCTGCCGGTCGGAAATCTTCGGGGAAATGGTTGATGGCGCTCATCACCGGATAGGGTGTGAATCCGCCAAGCGCGCACAGCGAACCAAACTTCATCGTGTTGCAGAGGTCGGTCACCAGCGCGAGCTGCTTTTCGGGCTCGATGTTCTGCTTGAGCTTGTCGAGCGTTTCCACACCGCGCGTCGAGCCGATGCGGCAGGGCGTGCACTTGCCGCAGCTTTCGATGGCGCAGAATTCCATAGCGAAGCGCGCCTGCTTCAGCATGTCGGCGCTGTCGTCGAAGACGGTGATGCCGGCATGGCCGATCAAACCGTCCTTGGCAGCGAACGCCTCGTAGTCGAACGGCGTGTCGAACAGAGCGCGCGGGAAATAGGCACCCAGCGGACCACCCACCTGCACCGCCTTGACCGGACGGCCGGTGGCGGTGCCGCCGCCGATCTCGTCGACGATTTCGCCGAGCGTCAGGCCGAAGGCCACTTCGAACAGGCCGCCATGCTTGACGTTGCCGGCGATCTGGATCGGGATCGTGCCGCGCGAGCGGCCCATGCCGAAATCCTTGTAGTACTGCGCGCCCTTATCCATCACGATCGGCACGGAAGCGAGCGAGATGACGTTGTTGATGACGGTCGGCTTGCCAAACAGGCCCTGGATCGCCGGCAGCGGCGGCTTGGCGCGAACCACGCCGCGCTTGCCTTCAAGGCTGTTGAGCAGCGAGGTTTCCTCGCCGCAGACATAGGCGCCAGCGCCCGAGCGGATCTCGATGTCGAAGCCTTGGGAGGATCCGAGAACGCTCTTGCCCAAAACGCCTGCGCGCCGCGCCACCTTCACGGCCTTTTCCATCACCGCGATCGCGTGCGGATATTCCGAGCGGATATAGACGTAGCCCTTGGTGGCATGGGTCGCGAGGCCAGCAATCGCCATGCCCTCGATCAGCACGAAGGGATCGCCTTCCATGATCATGCGGTCGGCGAAGGTCGCCGAGTCGCCTTCGTCGGCGTTGCAGACGATGTATTTCTGTTCGCCCGGCGTATCGAGAACCGTCTTCCACTTGATGCCGGTCGGGAAGCCCGCACCGCCGCGTCCGCGCAGGCCGGATTCGGTCACCTGCTTGACGATGTCGGCGGGTGCCATGGCCACCGCATTGCGCAGGCCAACGAGGCCGCCATGGGCTTCGTAATCTTCCAGCGAAATCGGATCGGTGATGCCGCAACGCGCAAATGTCAGGCGCGTCTGCTTGGCGACGAATGGCAGCTTTTCCGGGTCGCCGAGCGAAAGCCTGTGCTCGCCACCGGTGACGAAGCCTGCATCGAACAGCGACGCCACATCCTTGGCCGCGACCGGACCATAGGCAACGCGCCCGGCCTCGGTGACGACCTCGACCATAGGCTCGAGCCAGTAGAGGCCGCGCGATCCGTTGCGCACGATCTTGGTATCGACGCCGCGCTCAGCAGCTTCTTTGGCAACCGCTTTGGCGACCTTTTCAGCACCGAGCGAAAGCGCGCCGGAATCGCCGGGAACGTAGATCGTCACGCTCATGAGCGTACCTCCTCGGCGATTTCGTCGATCTTGTCTGCGTCCAATCGGCCGATCACTTCACCGTCGAGCATGACGGCTGGGGCGCAGGCGCACAGGCCCAGACAATAGATCGGCTCGAGCGTGACGGCGCCGTCCTTGCTGGTCTCGTGGAAGCCGATACCGAACTTCTGCTTGATCTGGGCGGCAATTGCGTCGCTGCCCATCGATTGGCAGGCTTCGGCCTGGCAGACCTTGAGCACATGGC
>NZ_JBFUKO010000055.1:0-17576 GCF_056400805.1 Aminobacter sp. P4_H6_2 | reverse complement strand
TGCCCTGAGTCAGCCGAAACATGGCTGCTGTTGCCAAGCCGCCTGACTCCTGCCTTTCCAACTGATCCGCTGCCTACGGCTCAGTCTGAATCGGCAATCCGACGACGCCTGGAAACTGCAGCAAGCAAACCAGCGGTGAAACCGGCCCGCGACCTATGCTGCAGAAAGCAGGACCTTGTGAGGGAGGCGCCGGACCTTGGTCCGACACGGCATCTGCCGCGTATGGGATCCCCGAAATGGCCTGCACGAAGACAGCCTCCCCCGGTCGAGAAGGCAATCGCAAGGCTTTGGGGAATACGTTTAAGTCATCGGAAGAATTGGCGCGGCGGCCCGCCAGGAGCGCCGCGCCAGGGCGCTTGGTTAAGCTGCCGCAAATCCGTCACGGCACAGGCCGTTGAGCTGTTCCAGCGACATCGAGTCGAGGTCGAGTGCTGCAAGCAGGTCGTTTTCGGCATTGAAATCGCGGCCATACATGGCCGAGAAGATGCGCACGCCGGATTCGTGCAGCTCGGCGGGGTAGCCGGCGAGGCGGCCGATCTTGGCGGTCGCGACCAGGCCGAAGGGCACGTCTTCGGTGACATAGCGGCTGTCGGCAGTCGCCGGACCCGTGCCGCCATTGCCGGCTTCGTGCATCTCCTGGTTCATCTGCGAGATCGAGCTCATCGGCACATGGAACGACAGGTGGAAGTGCTGGAAGATGTTGCGCACCTCAAGGCCGAGCTTGGTGGCGATGGCGATGCGTTCCTGATCGAGGTCCTCGAGCAGACGGCCGACATTCGGCGTCACGTTCTGGCCCTGGCTCCAGGTCTCGCCACGCTCCATGCGCGTCATGTTGCCGAGCGCGATGCCCATATGGTTCTGCGGGTTGAGGTTGGAGAGCGCGATCGCCATCAGGCTGCCCCGGTCGACGAAACGATCGCCAAACAGCGTCTGGCAGACAGCGAAGCCATCGGCGCTGCGCGAGGCCGGCACGGTGGCGAGATCGACCTTCTTGCGCACGGTGTTGACATTGACCAGCGTTGGGCTGAGCTGGCGACCCGACACCACTGTCGTGCCCCAGCCGACGATCGGCGCGACAACGCCGCGGGCCGCAAGCAGGCGCGACAGGTAGAGCGCGCCAAAAGAGGCATGCGAGGAGATGATGATCGTCTGGTCAGCCCTGATGTAGGGCGCGATGGCGTCGAGCACGGTCTTGTGGCCATAGGCCGGCAGCGCGATCACGATCGCCTCGGAACCGGCGACAAGCGCTTCGGCACTGGCCGCGGCCGAGGGATGGAAGGTACCTTCGACAGCACCCTGGGCGACCAGCGCCTCGCCCTTGGCCAGCGCCTTGGTGCGCTCGCCTGACGGCGACCACAGCGTCGCGTGATGCCCCTGCTGTTCGAGAAACACCGCCGTTCCAAAGGCGATCGAACCCGCACCGACAATACCTACCTGCATTCCAATATTCCTTTTTGGATCAATATCATTTCAGTTCCGGTGGCCCGCCAAAGGCCGGTGCCGCCGGGGTCGTTTCATTTCGGGCGTATCAACGCCCGCGTTGTGCTGCTGCCGACCTCGCCCGATGCCACCACCAGGAAAGCCCGCGCTCCGACGGAGCTGGCGCTGGTCAGCGAATGCGGTACATCGCCGGCGTAGCGCGCCGTCTCGCCGGCACGCACGATCATTTCATTGCCCGCGCTGCGCACGACGATCTCGCCTTCGGTGCAGTGCAGATGCTCGATGGTGCCCGCACCATGGGGGTCGCTGATCAGCTTGCCCTCAGGCTCGAAGCTCAGCAGATACCATTCGATCAGCGGCACCATGCCGGCTGGCGATAATATCTGCAGCGTGCAGCTGCCATCGGCACTTCGGATGGTCGGCGTCAGGTTCTCCGGCTGCAGGTCGATGCGATCGCCACGCTCTTCGGAAGCGCCACTGATCAGGTTGTTGAGGTCGATGTTGAGCGCCCGGGTCAGATGCCACAGCGTGCCATAGGTCGGGTTGGCGTTGCCGCGCTCGATCTCGGACAGCATCGAGCGCGACACGCCCGATTTCGTCGCCAGATCGGCAAGCGTGAGCTTCTGCTGTTYCCGGTACGCCTGCAGGCGCGGCCCGATTTCCGGCGGATTGACCGAATGCATGTTCATTCCGATGCTCCTTCCGACGCCTCGGGCAGTTTACTYGGCGAGCGGCTCTCCAAGTGTGTGCATCAGCCGGTTGGCCCAACCGAACAGCGACGACGACAAGATGAGGTCGAGGATCTCGTCCTTGCCGAGGCCGGCATCGACCAGCGCCTGCATGTCCGAGGCATCAGCATCGGAGGGGCATTTCGACAGCTTTACCGAAAAGTCGAAGATCGCCTTGAGCCGGGGCTCGATCTCAGCATCGACACCGTCGGCGAAGATCGCTGCAATGACGGTCTCGTCCTTGGCGAGCTGGTTGTAGCGGCTGGCGTGGACGGCGGCACAGTAGATGCAGCGATTGACGATCGAGGCGCCGACAGCGCCAATCTCGCGCTCGGCACGCGACAGGCCGCCCTTGTTGTACATCACGCCGTTGAACAGCGGCGAGCGATGCGTCAGCGTCTCGACGTCATGCGCCAGCACCAGAACATAGTCCGACACCTTAGTGTTGGATGGCGTGATCTTCAGCGCTTCGAGCTGAGCGGGGCTCGCTTCGGCAAGGTCGAGCGGCCTGACGTAGGGCTTCCACTCGGGAATGGTGGTGGTGAATTCGTGGACAACCTTGCTCATGCCAATCCCCGCATCAGCCGCAGCCCAGCGGCGACCCTGATCTGATAGCTGACGAATGCGACAAGCTCCGACAGACGCACGATGTCGGCATCGGCGAGACCCGCTTCCTGCAACAATTCGATGTCGCGGCGCGTCGCATCCTTGGGCGCATGCGCCACCAGATCGACATGCCGGATCAGCGCCTTGAGGCGCGCATCATTACCGCCGTCGAACCAGATGTCGGCAATGCGTGCCGTGTCGCCAGACGCGCTGGCCTTTTCGAGCAGGACTTCGAAATGTTCCTCGAAGTCCTTGTCGTCGTTGATCTTGGCGATGCGGCAGGCAAGTGCCGCGCGCTCGGCATGCGTGAGGCCGCCTGGCTCAACCGGCGTCAAAGCGCCGTCATGCGTCTGCTGCGTCAGCGCCATGACGTCGGCGCGTCCCGCCACCACCTCGGCCAGCGCGCTGCCGGGTTCGATGCCGACGATCGCGGCAATCACGTCCTCGTTTTGTGCCATGCCGTTCTCCTATGCCTGCTTGCGGGCAGCCGCCCGCCCATCGTCCGGCAGGGGCGATGCCGTCCACTCGTCGCCGCGCAGCTCGGGCGTGTCGTAGTCGAGCAGGCGCTGCCAGTACTGGCCGAAATTCTCGGTGTAGAGTTTGGCGGCGATCTCGCGCGCCAGCCACGCCGCACCTTCGCTGATGCCTGGAATGTCGCCGCTCATCTTGCCTAGGCTTGCTGCGGCACCGGAATTGAAGCTGTGGATATTGGCGAGCCATGGCGCCTGCCCAGGCTCGCGCTCCAGGAAGGTGAAGTCGCGGGCAAGATAGGGATAATTGCCGAGCTCGCTGTTTTCCTGGCCCTCTGGTGGTGTGAAGCGGTCCTGCCACAACAAGATCTTGTCGGCGTAGCCGTCGAGTTCCTTGCGCGCCAGCGGATCGACACCAAAGCCGGTGCCAAGGATCAGGAAGTCGGCGCGAACGGCCTTGCCCTGCGAGGTCGAAATGACGATCTCGTCGCCATCGAGCTCGGTCTTTTCGACCGCCGCATCAAAATGGAAATAGGCATTCGGGTGCCGGCTCACACGCATCGTCGAACCACGCGGCGCTGGCGTCTGCGTGCGCAGCGAGTAGTTCATGATCTGCCAGCGCCTGGCATCGCCCAACTGCGGGAATGCAGCGGTGAAGCCGAACGAGCCAATGCCCATCAGCTTGTTGATGCAGGGCATCTCCTTGCGGCGGATAAGGTGGCGCACTTCAGCGGCCCCTGCTTCCAGCGCCTCGGCGGCATTGTCGACGGCGGATGCCCCCACGCCGACCACCACCACTCGCTTGCCGCGCAGGGCGGCAAAGTCAATTTCATGCGAAGAATGCGCCCAGTATTTCTGGGGCAAACTGTCGACGAAGCCGGGAATGCTGGGATGTCCCATGCCGTCGCGGCCGGTCGCCATCACCACCTTGCGGGCCAGTACCGATTTTTCGCGCGCGCCTTCGCCAGCGAGCGTCAGCCGCATCAGCTCGCCTTCGGGCAGGATGGTCTTGACCTCGACGCCGTTTTCCACCGGCAATTCAAGCACCTTGCGGTACCAGCGCAGATATTCCATCCACATCGGCCGCGGGATCTTCTCGAGTTCCGCCCAGGTCTGGTTGCCGAACTGAGCGACATACCAGGCGCGGAAGGTCAGCGACGCCATGCCATAGGCCGGGCCGGTCAACTGCTTGGGCGAACGCAGCGTTTCCATGCGCGCATAGGTCAGCCAGGGTCCCTCGAAGCCCACCGGGCTGCGATCGAAGATGCGGATGTTCTGGATGCCGGCGCCGATCAGCGCGAAGCTTGCGACCAGGCCGCACATGCCACCGCCGATGACGATAACGTCGTGAACATGATCTTCAGCTGCCGTCGGAACAACCCAGTTTGCCGGCGGATAGCACAGGCAGGCCAGGTCGTCGCGAACGCGCTGTTCGAGTTCTTCCAGTCCGCCGGCGGCGGACTGGAGCGGTGCGGATACGTCAAACGCCATGGTGATCTGCCTGTTGCCCACGCCAAACGGCCCGGGCGTCCTTCCTCAATTGTGTGCGTGGCGGTCGGGAATGACCGTCGTGGTCTCGGGCTTCCAGCCGACCCAGATGTCTTCGCCGTTGAGCTGGGTAACACCGGAGGGATGGACCAGCGCATTGAGCATCGTGCCGTCGCCGACCTCGACCGAAAGCGACGTGTGGTTGCCCTTGAACACGCGCTGACGGATCTTGCCCTTGATGCGGTTGCCGCTTGTCGGCTCATCGGCCGAGCAGTGGATCGCCTCGGGACGCAGCACGACATAGAGGTGGTCGCCGGCCTTGGGCGCGAGCCCGCCCTGTGCCGCCTTGATGGTGATGCCGTTCCAGCTCAACGCCGCGTTGTCGCCCTCGGTGCCAACGACCGTGCTACGCAAAAGGTTGGTCTCGCCGATGAAGTTGGCGACGAACACCGAGCCAGGACGCCCGTAGAGTGTGTTCGGATCGCCCATCTGCTCGATGCGGCCCATGTTCATGACCACGATCGTGTCGGACATGGTCAGCGCCTCTTCCTGGTCGTGGGTCACGAACATGAAGGTCTTGCCGGTCTTTTCCTGGACCGACTTGAGCTCGATTTGCATCTGCTGGCGCAGCTTGGCGTCAAGTGCTGACAGCGGCTCATCGAGCAGCAACACGTCCGGATCGGGTGCCAACGCACGCATCAGCGCCACGCGCTGGCGCTGGCCGCCGGACAGTTCCGCCGGCAAGCGCTTGGCGTAGTCTTGCAGCTGGACCAGTTCGAGCAGCTCGCTGACCCGGCGGTGGATGTGCTGGTTGTCCAATCCCTTCAGCTCCAGGCCGAAGGCGATGTTCTTGGCGACGCTCATATGCGGGAAGAGCGCATAATCCTGGAACACGATGTTGACGTTGCGCTTGTTGGGCGGAACACGCGTGACGTCCTTGCCGCCAAGCAGGATGCGGCCGGAATTCGGCGTCTCGAAACCGCCGAGCATGCGCAGCGAAGTCGACTTGCCGCAGCCAGACGGGCCGAGCAGGGTGACGAACTTGCCGCCCTCGATGCTCAGGTTCAGGTTCTCGACGGCAACATGCTTGCCGTAGCTCTTGGTGACATTGTCGAACTGGACGACGGGTTCCATCAGCGGGTCCTCGCGCGGCGGGTAAGGTACTCGGCGTACAGTCCGACGGCGGCGGTAACCACCAGGACGAGTGTCGCCATTGCGTTGATTTCGGGAGACATGCCGCCCTGCACCTTGGCGAAGATCAGCATGGGAAGGGTCGGGCGATAGCCACCCAGGAAGAAGGTGCGGACGAAGTCGTCGATCGACAAAAGCACGCAGAAGATCATGCCGCCCACGAGGGCCGGTCCGAGATAGGGCAGCGTGACGCGGAAGAAGGCAACGACGCTGTCGGCACCAAGATCACGCGCAGCATCGACCAGGTTGCCCGGCATCGAGCGCAGGCGGGTCAGTGCCATCACCACCACGAAAGGCACCGCGTGCCCGGTGTGGCCCAGGATGATGGCTGCGGTTCCCGTCGGCATGTCGATGGTCGAGATGAAGATGCGCAGCGAAATCGCCGAGATCATGCCGGGCACGACGGCCGGCAGGCAGGCGAGCGCAAAGATGATGACCTGGCCCTTGATGCCTTCGGCAACGATCAGCATGGCAATCCATGTGCCAAGCGTGGTTGCGGCCAGTGTCGAACAGGCAGCGATCATGATCGAATACAGGCAAGCTTCCAGGAACTGCTTGTCCTGCATCACCTTGGCGTACCAATCAAAGGTCCAATCGCCGATCGGGAAAGCGACGAAATTGGCGTCCTTGAAGCTCATCGCCATCATCAGAGTGAGCGGCAGCAGCAGATAAAGCAGGAAGGCCCAGTAAAACGCGGTCAGCGTGGTGCGCGGGGCGTCGGAAAACATGTTGCGCATCAAAATGCACTCCTTTTCTTGCCGCCGACGAGGCGCATGAAGATACCCGCCGTGATCAGGGCGGTGATCAGCATGATCAGCGCGAAGGCGGCACCGACCGGCCATTTGTCGCTGGCACCGTGGAAGAAGCCGCTGATCGTTTCAGGGAACAGCACGGTGTTGGGCCCGCCCAGCAGCATGGGGGTTGCAAAGACGCCGATGCAGGTCAAAAACACCAGCGAACAGCCCGACACGATGCCGTCCTTGGACAGCGGCAAGATGATCTTGCGGAACCGCGTGAACGGACCGGCGCCAAGGTCGGCAGCGGCGTCCAGATACTGCGACGGAATCTTCTCGATCGCCGAATAGAGCGGCAAAAGCATGTACAGGCAGATCAGGTAGACAAGGCCGAAGCCAAGCGAAAACGAGGTGTAGAGCATCGGGATCGGCTTATCGATCAACCCGACCTCGCGCAGCAGCACATTGAGCGCGCCGCGATTGGCCAAGAG
This sequence comes from Aminobacter sp. P4_H6_2, assembly GCF_056400805.1. Classification (NCBI taxonomy): domain Bacteria; kingdom Pseudomonadati; phylum Pseudomonadota; class Alphaproteobacteria; order Hyphomicrobiales; family Phyllobacteriaceae; genus Aminobacter; species Aminobacter sp. P4_H6_2. Next base: position 10,428 of record NZ_JBFUKO010000055.1, on the reverse strand, counting down.
CATGATCACCGAAAAGGTGCGGATCAGCTCGCCGGCCCAGAACGGAACCAGGAGCAGCAGCAGCGCCTTGGAACGGCCTTCCGGCTTGACGATCTTGGCGACGTAGTAGGCGACCGGATAGACCACCACCAGCGTGATAGCCGTCGCTGCCGTTGCAAAGATGAAGCTCTTGATCAGCGGCGTGAAGTAGAGCGATTCACTGAAGAAGATCGCGTAGTTGTCGAAGGTGTAACGCGACTCCACGCCGGGCTGGACCGGGTAGTGGGACATCAGGCTGATCTTCAGCATCTGGTAGATCGGCCCGACATGCAGCATGGCCAGCCAGATCAGCGGCACACCGGCCAGAAGGATGACCCTGCCGATCCGCGACTCCACCGCAGCCCCCAGCGTGTGCCGGTAAAGTGCTGAATTGACCACCTTGGCTATGCCGGTCGAATATTTGGGCACGGACGCGTCGCGCACCGCCCCATATCCGGCTGTCGTGTTGCTACTCACCATCAAACAATCTCGGTTGGCGCAGCCCGACTGGTACCGCGCGGCAAGGCCGGCGGTCAGTCATTGCGCGTTGTGGGCTTGGACAAGCTTGGCTGCCTGCCCCGGAGATCGTCGCAGCGCTCCGGGACAGACTGCAGGCCGTGCGAGGCCTAGCCTCGTCAGGCCGCTTTGACCTCTGCGGTCGCGCGGTCGATCATCTCGTTCTTCATGTCGCGGTTGACCGAGTTGAAGAAGATGATGCGCTCGACTTCTTCCTGCGGCAGCGTCGAGGCGAGCTTTTCGCGCTCGTTGAGCAGGTCGCCAACGCCGTTCATGGTCGAGCTGTAGCCCGACTGACGGGTCATGGCGGCACCGACTTCCGGGTTCGCCAGGATCGCGTCGAGCAGCTTGTAGGCGTTCTCGGCGTTCGGTGCGTTGTTGACGACGTTGAGCGTGTAGCAGAAGCCGAACGTGCCTTCCTTCGGCACCGAAAGCTGGATCGGATGACCGTCGAAGATCAGCTTGGCAGCAGGACCCGACCACGAATGGGCAAGGTAGATGTCTTCGTTGATGAACATCTGCTGCACTTCCGAGCCCGCTTCATAGTACTTGCGGACCATGTCCTTGTTCTTGATCAGGAAGTCGCGCGCTTCGTTGGTCGCCTTCTGGGCGACTTCAGGCTTGCCGGCATAGGTGACGAAGTCGCCGTCATGGCCGAGATACTGCATGACGATGGTCATGAAGTCGCTGACGATGTAGGAAGTCTGGCCCTTGTACTGCGGATCGAACATGATCTCCCAGCTCGGCGCGTCCTTCACATAGTCGACATTGCGGGCGAGGCCCTCATAGCCGGCGAGGATCGGCAGACCCCACAGATTGCCGTCGACGCGCGCCCAAGGAGCATCCTGATAGGCGGTGTTGAGGTTCTTCCAGTTGGAGATCTTGCCGGTGTCGAGCGGCTGCAGCAGCTTCGAGCTGATGAACTGCGTATAGCGGTGGCCGGCAACCGTGACGATGTCGGTCGAAGGATTGGCGCCCTCGGCGGTGAGCAGGTTGTACTGCTTGCCCTGATCGTCGGTCAGCCGGATGTTGACCTGAATTCCAGTGTCCTTCTGGAACTTGTCGAGGAATTCCTGCGGCAGGAATTTGTCATAGGTGGTGATGTTCAGCACGCCGCTCGCCGCCCAGCTTGGGGTCGGGCGAATGACATAGGGCATCGCCAGAGCGGCAGCGCCACCGCCAAGCAGCTTCAGCGCGGTACGGCGGTTTGGTACCAGAATATTCTTCATTATGTTCCCCATTGGATAATACGAAGCATGCGCGCGGAGTTGACCGCGCAATAAAACCCGCCCTCGCCCAGTCAAATGGACTGTGCGACCGACAAGCCGGCAAAAAAGTGTACTCGTAGAGATTTACAGACAGCTATGAACTGGCGCCAAGTCCTCCACTAAGCCAGCCACGAATTCCGACATTCCGTCCGCAAATTCCACTAAACTGGAATTTTTCTGTAAACCGGTCGATTGTCAAGCATTGTTAGAAAAAATCTGTTCGCCCACCAACATCAGATGGCAGTCTGGTTGGCCATAGCTGTGGATGAAGCCGGCTAAGCCTCGGTCGAGACGCTGAGTTCCACCCGATCCGCCACAAAGCGGGTTTCTGCATACTGCACCGGCACGCCTTCGGCGTCGACATTGACCGCAACTGCGACAAGCACGATTGCGCCGGCCGACAGCTTGAGATCGGCCAGATCGGCGGCATCGGCATGCCGCGCCGAGACCAGCGTAGAACGACGGAAATAGTCCTCGATTCCAAAATGCTGGAAACTGAGCGTGATCGAGCCGTTTTCGGCATAGACCTTCTCGATACCTGGGAAGCGCTTTGCCTCGAACCAGCTTGTCGCGCGCGAAATCGGCCTGCCATCGGCCTCACTGAGTGTTTCCAGCCGGATCACCGGCGTTCCCGCGCCAAGGCGCAGCGATTCGGCGGCCCGTATACCTGCTGGCTCAAGCGCGTGCGCCAGAAGCGTACTGCGGCGTTCGCGCGTCTGCTCGCGCAGTCCGGTGGAAAAGCRCGTGCGTGCCGAAATTGGATAAGACAGCTTCTGCCGGCTCTCGACGAAGGTGCCCCGTCCCTGCTCGGCGCGCAGGACGCCTTCCTGGACAAGCGCTGAAATGGCGCTGCGCAAAGTGTGGCGGTTGACACCGAAGCGCTCGGACAGCGCCATTTCAGTTGGCAGCCGGCCATCGGCACCCAGCGTGCCGGCTGATATCGCCTGCCTGATCTGGTCGGCGATCTGGCGCCACAGCGCCACGCCGCTCTTCCGTGTCACCGTTGATTCCGGTTCGTTCAAATCCCCAGCCCCTGTCATGCACCCGTCACGGAGCCCCTCTACAAGCCCATTGTATGTTGTTCGTTTGTATAGAACAATAGACAAATAAAGCGAACGGAGCGGCGATGAAAATGGACCGACGGCAAGAAAGAGAAACGGAGGCAGCGCGCAAGGTCGCGATGGCGGCACTAGCGATGGCCCCCACCGACGAGTTGAAGCGCCTGTGTGCGGCCGCGGGCGTGACCAATGACGCTGAATTGCTGCGTGGTCCCGAAACCGGGCTGGTGTCGGTGCGCGGCCGGATCGGCGGTGGCGGTGCGCCGTTCAATTTCGGCGAGGCGACGGTGACACGTGCGACCGTGCGTTTGCCGAGCGGCGAGATCGGCCATGCCTATGCGCTCGGCCGCGACAAGGAAAAAGCGAAGCTCTCGGCCATCACCGACGCTCTCTGGCAGAATCCGAACCGGCGCGCCGACATTGAACAGAAGATCATCGCACCACTGCGCGCCGCACAAGCCGTAGCCGATACGACCCGCCGCGCCGAGACGGCAGCGACGAAGGTCGACTTCTTCACCATGGTGCGCGGAGAGGACTGATGGAACAGATGGATGTGATAGACGGCGGTTTTTCCGCTCCCGTATTCGACGCGCAGTTCGTGTTTCGTGCGGTGATGGACGCCATGGCGCGACCGGGTACCATTCAGCCTGTGCACGCCCTCGCGCAGCCACCGGCACCGCTTTCGCCAACCGCTGGTGCCGTAGCGCTGACCTTGTGCGACCACGACACCCCGCTGTGGCTCGACACCGGACTGCAGGTCTCGGCTGCGGTAAGATCCTGGCTCGGTTTCCACACTGGCGCACCGCATGCCGGAACTCCGGCCGACGCGCATTTCGCACTCGTTGCCAACCCGGCCAACCTGATCGCGCTCGAAAACTTCACGCAAGGCACGCAGGAATATCCTGATCGTTCAACGACGCTCGTTCTGCAGGTCGAAAGCCTGACTTTGGGCGCGCCGCTTCGCCTCGAAGGTCCAGGTATCGAGACCTTCGCCTCCATCGCACCGACGCCGCTGCCGCGCCACTTCGTCGAGCAGTGGAAGCAGAACGGTGCCCGTTTCCCGCGCGGCGTCGACGTGATCCTGGCGGCACCCGATGCGGTTGCCTGCCTGCCCCGCACCACCCGCATCAAGACGACGGAGGCCTGACATGTACGTGGCAGTCAAAGGTGGCGAAGCCGCCATCGCCAACGCCCACCGCCTGCTCGCCGACCGTCGCCGTGGCGACCGCTCGGTGCCCGCGCTGCGCATCGACCAGATCGTCGAGCAGCTGGCGCTCGGCATCGACCGCGTCATGGCCGAAGGCTCGCTCTATGACCGCGAACTCGCCGCCCTTGCGGTGATGCAATCGCGCGGCGACCTGATCGAGGCGATCTTCCTCGTCCGCGCCTATCGCACGACCTTGCCGCGCCTCGGCTACACCAGGCCGATCGATACCGCCGCCATGCAGGTCGAGCGCCGGGTTTCGGCAACCTACAAGGATTTGCCCGGCGGGCAACTGCTCGGCCCGACCTTCGACTACACCCACCGCCTGCTCGACCCTGAGCTTGCCGGTGATCCAGTGGTCGCGGAGGCCGAACAACGCGAGACAGACGGCCAGCGTATGATGCGCGTGTCCGAAATCCTCGCCCAGGAAGGCCTGATCGAAGCCGACGGTGAACTGCCGGAGGATCATCTCACCGGCGACATCACCCGCGAACCGCTGGAGTTCCCGCTGGCCCGCGACAGCCGCCTGCAGGCGCTGTCGCGCGGCGACGAGGGTTTTCTGCTCGCGCTCGGCTACTCCACGCAGCGCGGCTACGGCCGCAGCCATCCCTTTGTCGGCGAAGTCCGAATCGGCGAGGTGGAACTCGAACTCGACGTGCCGGAACTACCCTTCCCCGTCACGCTTGGCCGCATCCGCGTCACCGAGTGCCAGATGGTCAACCAGTTCAAGGGCTCGGCCAAGGCGCCGCCGCAGTTCACCCGCGGCTACGGCCTTGTCTTCGGCCAGTCCGAGCGCAAGGCGATGGCGATGTCATTGTGCGACCGCGCGCTGCGTGCCGGCGAACTGGGCGAGGACATCACAGCCCCGGCGCAGGACGAGGAGTTCGTCATCTCGCACTCCGACAACGTCCAGGCCACCGGGTTCGTCGAGCACCTGAAGCTGCCGCACTATGTCGACTTCCAGGCCGAACTCGACCTCGTCCGCCGCATGCGCACCGAGCATGAAAAGCGAAACCAACCAACCGACACCGACCAGCGCGAGGCGGCAGAATGACCACCGCAGCACCAGAAATCGCAACCTACAACTTCGCCTATCTCGACGAGCAGACCAAGCGGATGATCCGCCGCGCCATCCTCAAGGGCATCGCCATTCCCGGCTACCAGGTGCCCTTCGCCAGCCGTGAAATGCCGATGCCTTATGGCTGGGGCACCGGCGGCGTGCAGGTCACCGCCGCGATCATCGGTCCCGATGATGTGCTCAAGGTCATCGACCAGGGCGCCGACGACACCACCAACGCCGTGTCCATCCGCGCCTTCTTCCAGAAAGTCGCCGATGTCGCAGTGACCACCGAAACGGCGAAGGCGACGATCATCCAGACCCGTCACCGTATCCCCGAGCATCCACTGACGGAGGGCCAGACACTGGTCTACCAGGTGCCGATCCCCGAACCTCTGCGCTTCCTCGAACCGCGCGAAACCGAGACGCGGAAAATGCACGCGCTCGAGGAGTACGGGCTGATGCATGTGAAGCTCTACGAAGACATCGCCCGGCACGGCCGCATCGCCACCACCTATGCCTACCCGGTCAAGGTCGAGGGTCGTTATGTGATGGATCCCTCGCCGACGCCGAAATTCGACAATCCCAAGATGCACATGTCGCCCGCGCTCCAGCTGTTCGGCGCCGGCCGCGAGAAGCGCATCTATGCCGTGCCGCCCTTCACCAAGGTGGTGAGCCTCGATTTCGAGGACCATCCCTTCGAGATCCAGAGCTTCGACCAGCCTTGCGCCCTGTGCGGCGCCGAGCAGGTCTATCTCGACGAGGTCATCCTCGACGACAAGGGCGGACACATGTTCGTCTGTTCCGACACCGACCATTGCGAGACGCGCCAGGCCTGCGGCCATCGCGGCCACCTCTCTCCCGACATCCTGGAGCAAGCCCAATGACCGACCAACCGCTCCTGCGCGTCACAGCGCTGTCCAAATATTACGGCTCGCGCATCGGCTGCGAGGACATCTCCTTCGACCTCTGGCCGGGCGAAGTGCTGGCAGTCGTCGGCGAATCCGGCTCAGGCAAGACGACGCTGCTCAACTGCCTGGCCACCAGGCTTTTGCCAACCTCGGGCACCGCAAGCTACCGCATGCGCGATGGCCAGTGGCGCGACCTCTACCGCATGAGCGAGGCCGAGCGCCGTATCCTGATGCGCACCGACTGGGGTTTTGTCCATCAGAACCCGGCCGACGGGCTGCGCATGACAGTGTCTGCCGGCGCCAATGTCGGTGAGCGGCTGATGGCCGTCGGCGACCGCCACTATGGCAACATCCGCGCCACTGCCGTCGATTGGCTCAGCCGCGTCGAGATCGATGAGGAACGCATTGACGACGAGCCGCGTGCCTTTTCGGGCGGCATGCGCCAGCGCCTGCAGATCGCCCGCAATCTGGTCACCGGCCCGCGCCTGATATTCATGGACGAGCCGACCGGCGGCCTCGACGTTTCGGTGCAGGCGCGCCTGCTCGACCTGCTGCGCGGGCTGGTCACCGACCTTGGCCTTGCGGCGATCGTCGTCACCCACGACCTCGCGGTCGCCAGGCTTCTGTCGCAGCGCATGATGGTGATGAAGGACGGCCATGTCGTCGAAGCCGGTCTCACCGACCGCGTGCTCGACGATCCGCGCGCGCCCTACACCCAGCTCCTCGTTTCCTCCATTTTGCAGGTCTGAGCATGATCCCGAAAAGTGGTTCCCGGTTTTCGGACAAGATCATGCTCATCAAGGAAAGACCTTAACATGGCCACCCCACTCATTGTCTCTGAGGTCGCCAAGGCCTTCATCATGCATCTGCGCGGCGGCGTCCGCCTACCGGTGGTCGCCAATGTGTCGTTCTCGATCAGGGCGGGCGAATGCGCCGTGCTCGGCGGCCCCTCGGGTGCCGGCAAAAGCTCGATCCTGAAGATGGTCTACGGCAATTACGGCGTCGACCAGGGCCAGATCATCATCGAGCATCATGGCGCGCTCGTTGATCTTGCCACCGCCAATCCGCGCATGGTTCTGGAAGTCCGACGCGACACCATCGGTTATGTCAGCCAGTTCCTGCGCACCGTGCCGCGCGTTTCCACCCTGGATGTCGTTGCCGAGCCTTTGGTGGCGCGCGGCATTGACCGCAAGCAGGCGCAGGACCGCGCCGCCGACCTGCTCGGCCGGCTCAACCTGCCGGAAAGGCTGTGGAGCCTGCCGCCAGCAACCTTCTCGGGCGGTGAGCAGCAGCGCGTCAACATTGCGCGCGGCTTCATCACCGATCATCCGGTGCTTTTGCTCGACGAGCCGACGGCTTCGCTCGACGCCACCAACCGCGAAGTGGTGATTTCCCTCATCGACGAAAAGAAGCTCGCCGGCGTTGCCCTGCTCGGCATCTTCCATGACGCCGACGTGCGCGAGGCGGTTGCCGACCGCATTGTCGATGTCACCGAATTCGCCACGGGAAAGGCCGCAGCATGAGCCGCAAACTCTCCGAACAGCCCTACGTCCATCCGACCGCAGAGGTCAGCCAGTCGACGCTTGGCCGCTGGACCGAAGTCGCCGAGCGTAGCCGCATCAGCGAGAGCGAGCTCGGCGACTATTCCTACGTCATGCAGGATTGCAGCCTGTGGTGCGCCAAGGTCGGCAAGTTCTCAAACATCGCAGCCGCCGTGCGCGTCAATGCCACCAACCACCCGACCTGGCGACCGACGATGCACCACTTCACCTATCGCGCCTCGGACTATTGGGACGACGCCAGCCACGAGACCGAGTTCTTCGAGTGGCGGCGTTCGAACGCGGTCACTATCGGCCATGACACCTGGCTCGGTCATGGCTCGACGGTTCTGCCGGGCGTGACCATCGGCGACGGGGCAGCGATCGGTTCGGGTGCTGTGGTCACCAAGGACGTCGCGCCCTACACCATAGTCGCCGGTGTGCCGGCCAGGCCGTTGCGCGAGCGCTTCGACCGAAGGATATCAGAACGTTTCCAGGCGCTGGGCTGGTGGGACTGGGATCACGCCCGACTGCGCGTCGCCCTTGACGACTTCCGCAACCTGTCAGCGGAGGAATTTCTCGAAAAGCACGGCGGCTAAAGCCGCCTCACCGCGCCAGGAAAAACTGGATCGCCACCATGTTGACCAGGTCGACGAAAAACGCCGAGACCAGCGGCAGGATGATGAAGGCGTTCGGTGACGGCCCGTAGTGCTTGGTCACCGCTGTCATCGAAGCGATCGCCGTCGGCGTGGCCCCTAGCGAGAGGCCGGTGAAGCCGGCACTCAGCACCGCCGCTTGATAGTCCCTGCCGAGCAGCGGGAAAAGCACGATCAGGATGAAGGCAACCGCGAGCACGGCCTGCATGGCAACGACAACCAGCAGCGGCCCTGCGACCCCGGCAAGCGTCCAAAGCTGCATGCTCATCAGCGACATGGCAAGGAACGCCGACAACGAATAGTCTGAAATCAGCGACATTGCCGGTGAGCGCGCCGGCCATTGCAGCCGGGGAAAGATGTAAGGGATCGTGTTGGACAAAACGACGCCCATGATCAGACAAGGCACGAAGAGCGGCAGCTTGACGCCCATCGCAGTTACCGGTCCGTGAACCAGATAGCCGAGCACCACGGCTACGTTGACCAGCAAAAGCGCCTGCATGAAGTTCGATTTGTCGATTGGCACGGCTTCCGATCTTGCGAAGGCCTGTCCACTCACCGAAGCGCTGGCATCGGGGGTGAGTTTGCCCCGTTCGATCAGGAATTTGGCCAATGGGCCGCCCAGGACGCTGGCGACGATGAGGCCGAGCGTCGCCGCCGCCGTGCCGACCTCCACGGCCCCGGGAAAGCCATGCTCGGCGGCGATCGCCGGCGCCCAGGCAATCGTGGTGCCGTGCCCACCGACAAAGGCAATCGATCCCATGATGACGCCCGCCGCCGAGGGTAGGCCGAACAGCCAGGCCCCGAGCGTGCCGACGCCATTTTGCAAGAAAACGAAAAACACGGTCAGCACGCACAGTACGACCAGCGCCCGCCCACCGACCAGCAGGTCGGACAGCCGTGCATTGACTCCGACGGTGGCAAAGAAGATGACCAGCAACCTGTCGCGCGTGGTCATCTCGAAGATGATCTCCATCCCCGACAGCTTATGGAACGCCCAAATGGCGGCGGCGGCCAGAAACCCGCCAGTCACCGGTTCGGGGATGTTGTAGTCGCGCAGGAATGCGACATGGCGCGTCAGGATCACGCCGACGAAGTAGACGACGATTCCGAGCGTAAGTGTCAGGAAATCAGGCGAAATGAGCGTGTTGGCTGCCGTCGTCATCCGAACTTTTTATGGTCGCGAGAACTGGAATCTCGGATAGGCAGACCCCAGCCTATCCGCCCTCAACCTTGCCTAGAATATCGAGCAGAGCAATCGCTATTCGGCCACCGCTGTTGCCGAAACACAAACGCCCGCAATCGGCACCCCGAAGGGACGATTGCGGGCGCTGAGAAGTTCAGTGCGAGGTAATCAGGCTGCCYGGATCGCCGAAAGCTGCCAGTCGCCGCCGCCCTGGCGCACGAAAGTCCACAGCTCGGTGGTCTCGGTCGGCTCGCTAGCATCGCCTTCGACGATCTCGCCGGTGGCGCGGTTGCGCGTCACGTCGATGGAGGAATACTGCAATGCCGCCGTGGCATAGTCGCGGTCGCCTTCACTCCAGCTCTCGGCGATGTCAGCCTGCAGCAGCTGAACGTCGGACACATCGTTGCGCACGCCATTTTGGGCGTTGTCGGCAAGTTCTTCCGACAGATACGACACCATCTCAGGCGTCACCAGCCGGCGCAGCGCCTTGTGGTCCTCGCGACCAAAAGCTTCCTGCACCTCGGTCAGCATGCGCTGGAAGGTGTCGAGGTCTTCACCGGATACGGTGATGTCCTTGGTCACTGGCTGCTGCGAGCCAGCGTCTGACCGGCTGCCGCCGATGCTCGGAATGCTGAACGAGCGGCTGCCGCCATTGGCCTTGCCGGTTTGTTCAGGCGCCGCATCGCGATAATTGAAGTTACCACCACCGGCACCGGCTCCAGCCATCGCTGGACCGGAACTGACCGCCTGCCGTGAGCGGAAGAAGCGCAGGGCGAGCCAGATGGCGCCGCCGATCAGCAGCACCTGCATCAGCATGCCGAACATGCCGGCGAGACCGCCGAAACCCTGGCCCATCATCATGCCGAGCAGGCCGCCCATCAACAGTCCGCCGATCATCGCGCCGCCGAAGCCACCCATGAAGCCGGGGCGCTGCTGCGCGGCCGCACCCGGGCGCGCGGCATTGGTGGCCGGGTTCGCGGCCTGGCCGGTGTTCGGCGTCATCGAGCGCTCCACCGGTG
>NZ_JBFUKO010000054.1:0-24748 GCF_056400805.1 Aminobacter sp. P4_H6_2 | reverse complement strand
CCTCCATGCCGAGGAATGCGGACAGCTTTGCCTCCAGTTCCTTGTGTTCTTCCTGCGTGCCGCAGATGAAGCGCACCGAAGCCATGCCGTAGCCGTAACGGTCGAGCGCCTTCTTGGCGGCGTCGCGCAGATCATGGCTATCGGCGAGGCCGAGATAGTTGTTGGCGCAGAAGTTCAGCACCTTTTCGCCGCCGACCTCGATCTCGGCGCTCTGCGTCGACGTGATGACTCGCTCGGACTTGTAGAGGCCAGCCGACTTCAGCCCTTCCAGTTCCGAGGCGATGTGAGAAAGGAAATTGCCGTTCATATGTACGCTCCCTGCTGCCGCGGAAAATCGGGCGAAGCTTGCCACGACGCTATCACAAATGCGACTTGGCCGCTCGCCGCTTCCCTCGCTTCGACAGCGAAGCCAACGCGCTAAGCTTCATCCAATTTCGCACACTACCGGCTTGGGGACAGCATGACCGACGCTACGATTTCAAGCATACGCATCTTCCGCCAATGGCAGCCGTTTCGCGACGGCACCTACCGTTGCTCAGGCGGGCGAAGTGCTGAAGGTTTTGATTCGACAATCGTCGAGATCACCAGCCGCGACGGCATCAGCGGCTATGGCGAGATGGCGCCGCTTGGCAGCTTCTACGATCCCGCCTTTGCCGCCGGCGCGCGCGAGGCGATGCGGGAACTGGCACCGCAACTGCTCGGCTGTGACGCCTCCGGCATCGAGGCGTTGAACCGGCGCATGGATCTTCTGCTCAAGGGCCACCCCTATGCGAAATCGGCGCTCGACATGGCGCTGTGGGATATTGCGGGCAAACGCTCTGGCCTGTCGCTTGCCGCTATGAGCGGCGGTGCGGAAGGCACACAACTCGCGCTCTACCGCTCGATCGCCCAGCAATCGCCCGACGCGATGGCGACACGGGCGCAAAAATACATCGCCGAGGGCTACCGCCGCCTGCAGGTCAAGGTCGGGCTCGATGTCAACGACGACATTGCACGGCTGGAAGCGGTGCGGGCGGCGGTGCCGAACGACACAGTATTGTTCTGCGACGCCAATGCAAGCTGGGGCACAGCCGAGACCCGCCGCTTCCTATTGGCGACGCAGGCGCTCGACTACACGCTCGAGYAGCCCTGCGCGAGCTACGAGGAAAACCTCGCCATTCGCCGCGCCACCGACCGGCCGCTGGTGCTCGACGAGACGATCGACAGTGTGGACGTGCTGCTGCGCGCCATATCTGACGGCCTTGTCGATGGCATCACCATCAAGCTGGCGCGCGTCGGCGGGCTGACCAAGGCCAAGCTTCTGCGTGACATAGCGATTGCCAAGAACCTCAAGGTCACGATCGAAGACACTGGCGGCGCGCAGATCGACACGGCGGCCTATTCGGGCCTGCTGTTGTCGACGCCGGAGGGGCTCAGGCAGCACACTGTCGACTTCCACAACTGGGTGACAGTGCCGAACGCGCTCGGCGAATTTGCCATTGCCGACGGCTTGATGAGCCTGCCCGGCGGACCAGGCCTTGGCCTGGATGTCAACCCGGCGAAATTCGGCGCGCCAATATTCGCCATCAAATCATGAAAGGGATGGCTGGACGGACACGCCCCCGCACCCGTCCAGCCCAGCATCGGCGCTATGGTAGCGGTGCGCCGATGACCTGGATGTTGTTTTTCGCGCAGGTATCGAAGAAGCGCTTGGCACTCTCTGGCGTCCGCTCTGCCTTGGGCGGCAGGGCTGCCGACGGCGCCGGCAAGCTCATCTGACGGACCATCTGCTCGAAGTCGCCACCCTGGGTGACGATCAGGCACGTCGCGCCATCGGTCGATTCGACGCGGAATGTGTGTGGAATTCCCTTGGGCGCCATGACGGTCTGCCCGGCATGGGCGAGAAAAACCTTGCCATCGACGCGAAAGCGCATCGTGCCTTCGAGAATGTGGATGATCTCGTCTTCGCAGAGATTGACGTGAAGCGGCGTCGTTTCGCCCTGCGGCATTCGGCATTCAATGATGCTGATCTGGTCGTTCCCCGCACAGGCGGGAACACGGATCGTCATCAGATTGTCGCCAAACCACAAAATCTGGCTGGCACTCTCAACCTTGGCCTGGGCGTTCACCGACAAAATCCCCTCTCCTCGCAGCCGGCGAAACTGCCGGGCAAGTCGGGAATTATCGGCGAGATGTAACCGTTTGAGGTCGGGAACGGTCACGACTGTTTCAAAACCATGAAACAATTCGCGCCTCCTTCGAAGCATACTCGAACTAACTAAACTTAAAATCGAAAGCCATGCGCAAATCAGTCAACAAACTTGCCTGCAAATAAAAGCGGCCGCGAGATGAACCCGCGACCGCCATAGAAGTGAACCATTGCCCTTGAGGCTTAGAAGAACGCCTGCAGACCGGTCTGTGCCCGACCGAGGATCAGCGCGTGCACGTCATGCGTGCCCTCATAGGTGTTGACCGTCTCCAGGTTCTGCGCGTGGCGCATCACGTGGTAGCCGATCTGGATGCCGTTGCCGCCATGCATGTCGCGGGCCTGGCGGGCGATGTCGAGCGCCTTGCCGCAATTGTTGCGCTTGACCAGCGAAATCATCTCAGGCGCGAACTTGTGTTCATCCATGAGACGGCCCACGCGCAACGAACCCTGCAGGCCAAGAGCGATCTCGGTTTGCATGTCGGCGAGCTTCTTCTGGTAGAGCTGCGTTCCGGCCAGCGGCTTGTTGAACTGCTTGCGGTCGAGGCCATACTGGCGMGCGCGGTGCCAGCAATCTTCGGCAGCGCCCAAGACGCCCCAGGAAATGCCGTAGCGGGCGCGGTTGAGGCAACCAAACGGCCCCTTCAGCCCGGAGACATTCGGCAGCAGCGCGTCTTCGCCGACTTCGACGCCTTCCATGACGATCTCGCCGGTGATCGAAGCGCGCAGCGACAGCTTGCCGCCGATCTTCGGTGCCGAAAGCCCCTTCATGCCCTTTTCCAGCACAAAGCCGCGGATCTGGTTGTCATGCGCTGCCGACTTCGCCCAGACGACAAAGACGTCGGCGATCGGCGCGTTGGAAATCCACATTTTCGAACCGCTGATCTTGTAGCCGGTGGCGGTCTTTTCAGCGCGAGTCTTCATGCCGCCCGGATCGGAACCGGCATCCGGCTCCGTCAGGCCGAAGCAGCCGATCCATTCGCCCGATGCGAGCTTGGGTAGATACTTCTTGCGCTGCTCCTCGGAGCCGTAGGCGTAGATCGGATACATGACCAGCGACGACTGCACTGACATCATCGAGCGGTAGCCCGAATCGATGCGCTCAACTTCGCGTGCCACGAGACCGTAGGTCACGTAGCCTGCACCAAGGCCGCCATATTCCTCGGGAACGGTGATGCCGAGCAGGCCAGCCTCGCCCATCTCGCGGAAGATCGCCGGATCGGTCTTTTCGTCGAGATAGGCCTCTTCGATGCGCGGGGCGAGCTTGTCGGCGGCAAATGCCGATGCCGCATCGCGCATCATGCGTTCGTCTTCGGTCAGCTGATCTTCAAGAAGGAAGGGGTCGGCCCAGACAAAGCTGGCGGCCGCCGCCGGTTTGGATGTGTTCATTGTTCCTCCGGGAGAATGAGAGCGCTTTTTCATATCCTAGCCCGCTTCAGGCCTTTTCGCTAACAAGTAATCTTGTAAAGTTGATGCGTAAAATCAATCAACTCAAGCCCCAGGCCACCCCATGCGCCGCGCCTATGTGCCAACAATCGCCGAACTTGAGGCGTTCCGCGCCAGTGCACGCTACGGCACCACAATTCGCGCTGCCGATCAGCTTGGACTGACGCAAAGCTCGGTGAGCCGATCGATCGGGCAACTGGAGGACAGGCTCGGCGTCGCCCTTTTCCACCGCGTCCGCCAGCGCCTGGCCCTGTCGGATGCCGGCCGCCGTTTTGCCCGCGACGCCGACGCGATCCTCGACGCCCTGCATGAGGCTACCGTCAGAACCATGGCCTTTGGCGGCCAGTCCGACATGCTCAGCCTCGCCGTGCTGCCGACACTTGCCGACCGCTGGCTCATCCCACGGCTGGCGGGTTTCCATCTCGCGGCCCCCGATGTCGCCATCGATCTGGCGGTCCGGCTTGAAACGGTCGATCTCGAAACCGAGGCCTTTGACGCGGCGATCCAGCGCGGACCGGTCGAGCCCGGCCAGCCCGGTTTTCTGCGCCTGTTCGACGAGGAGCTGGTGGTGGTCGCGGCACCCGTGCTGCTCGACGGCCGGGCTTCGCTCGATGACGCCGAACTCGCCGCCTTGCCGCTATTGCAGCAGTCTACTCGCCCGACGCTGTGGCTGCAGTGGTTCCAAGCCGCCGGGATCGACCCACGCACCACCTTGCGCGGCCATCGCTTCGAGCAATTCTCGATGGTTGTCGAAGCGGCAATCGCCGGGCTCGGAGTGGCCTTGGTGCCTCAAGTGCTGGCCGCGCGCGAACTCGCATCCGGCCAACTGGTCATGGCCTCGGCTAACCGCATCGCCGGCGAGTTCCCCTATCGCCTCGCCTTCCGGCCCGGCACGGAGGATCGCCCGGGCTTGCGCGAATTCCTGCGCTGGATCTCGGCAGAGGTTACGTCCCCAGCGGTCAAATCCTGAGGCCGAACCTGATCCCGTCATAGATCGCCGCGTGGATGTTGCGGGCCTGGACCGCATCGCCAATGCGCAGAAGGATGAAGCTCGCATCCCGGATCTCGGGGAAAATCTCGCCGCCATGGATCAGGCGTTCGTAATCGATCGCCCCGCCGTTCCTCGATAGTGGCTTGAGCTCGAGATAGAGATCATCCAGCGGCAGTGTGCCATGCTCGACCACCACCTGATCGACGCGCCGCTCCTCTTGCCAGCCCTTGGCATAATCGGAGGAAAGTGTCGCGACCAGTGGATTGCCCTCGCGCCGAACTGACCGCAGCCGGGTGTTGATAGTGATCTTCACGCCGGTGCGGTGGAACGCCTCCATGTAAGGCACATGGTTCATGCCGCCGATCTCCGGCGCAAACAGCCGCTCGGGCGTGACCAGCTCAAGCTTCGAGCCGGCCTTGCCGATCAGTTCCGCTGCCGTCATGCCCTGATGGCCGCCATTGTCGTCATACAGCAGCACGTTTTCGGCCGGCTTGACGGCGCCTGCGATGATGTCCCAGCTCGACGTCACCAGATCGTCGCCAGCATCGAGCGGCGGGTTTTGCGGCAGGCCACCGGTGGCGATGACCACTGCGTCGGGCCGGAGCGCCAGCACATCGTCCTTGCCGGCCCAGATGTCGTAGCTAATCTCGACGCCTAGCCGTTCCAATTCAGCCAGACGCCAATCGACGATACCGATCAGTTCACGCCGGCGCGGGTTCTGCGCCGCCAGCCGCACCTGCCCGCCAGCCTGGCTTGATGCCTCCAGCACGGTCACCTTGTGGCCGCGCTCGGCCAGCACCCGTGCGGCCTCAAGGCCGGCAGCACCCGCGCCGACCACGACGACCTTGCGCARCGGGCCTTGGGTGCGTGAAATCACATGCGGGATCGTCGCTTCGCGGCCTGTCGCTGCGTTGTGGATACACAGTGCGCCGCCGCCCTCATAAATACGGTCGAGGCAGTAGGTGGCACCTACGCACGGCCTGATCTGATGCTCACGCCCCTCCAGCACCTTCTTGATGATATGCGGCTCGGCAATATGGGCACGCGTCATGCCGACCATGTCGAGTTTGCCGGCAGCGATGGCATGGCGGGCTGTTGCAACGTCGGAAATACGCGCGGCATGGAAGACCGGGAACTTGGTTGCCGCCCTCACCTCGCCGGCAAAGTCGAGATGAGGCGACGAGGCCATGCCGTGCAGCGGGATGACGCCGGTGAGCGCGGCGTCGGTGTCGATATGGCCGCGAATGATGTTGAGGAAATCGAACTTGCCCGACGAAGCCAGCCGACGTGCGATCWCGATGCCCTCGTCCTTCGACAGGCCTTTTTCGAAGTCCTCGTCAGCGACCATGCGGATGCCAACGATGAACTCGTTGCCGACGGCAGCCCGCACCGCATCGATCACTTGCCAAGTAAAGCGCAGCCTATTGTCGAGCGAGCCGCCAAAGTCATCATCGCGGTGGTTGGTGGCCGGCGACCAGAACCCGTCCATCAGATGGCCGTAGGCCTCGAACTCGATGCCGTCGAGCCCCGCCGCCTGCATGCGCTGGGCAGCAGAGGCATAGTCGGCGACGATGCGCTCGATGTCCCAATCCTCGATTATCTTGGGAAATGTGCGGTGGGCAGCCTCGCGCACCGGAGAGGCGCTCAGCACCGGCAGCCAGTCGGCCTTGTTCCAATTGGTGCGGCGGCCGAGATGGCTGATCTGGATCATCACCTTGCAGTCGTGCTCGTGGCAGTCGTCCGCCAACGCCCGCAGCCACGGCACTATGGCATCGTCATAGGCGTGCAGATTGCCGAAGGCCGCCGGGCTGTCGCGCGAAACGATCGCCGAACCTGCCGTCATCGTCAGCGCCATGCCGCCCTTGGCCTTCTCCGCATGGTAGAGCCGGTAGCGCTCGTTGGGCATGCCGTCTTCGGAATAGGCCGGCTCGTGGCTCGTCGACATGACGCGGTTCTTCAACGTCAGATGCTTGAGCTGGTAGGGCTGGAGAAGCGGGTCGTTGCTGGTCATTGCATTCCTGCATTATCCGGCGCTAATACACGCCACTTAAAATCTGGACATTGAGTTGCGCGCACCAGCGAACCACAGCAATGAGCCAGAGCCACCCCGAAGAGCCACCCAATGACCATCACCGATAGCCTGACCCAGCTTGGCACCAAGGTCGAAACGCCGACCTCGCCCGAAACCGCCGTGCTCGAAACCGTGCCTTACGACCGCGTTGGCGGCCCGCCCGCCATCGTGCGCTTCACCTGCCCGGAATTTACTTCGCTCTGCCCGGTCACCGGCCAGCCCGACTTCGCGCACATCGTCATCGATTACGCCCCGGACCAGCTTCTGGTCGAATCGAAGTCGCTGAAGCTGTTCATGGTCTCGTTCCGCAACCATGGCGCATTCCACGAGGATTGTACCGTGATGATCGGCCGCCGCATCGTCGAAGCAACCAGGCCGTTGTGGCTGCGCATAGCCGGCTACTGGTATCCGCGCGGTGGTATCCCCATCGACGTGTTCTGGCAGACGGAGTTCGGCCTTGTCGTAGGCCGCACTGTCGAGTGGCATGTTGGTGTCAAGACAATCGCCCTGACCCGACTTCACCAATTGGTCGCGAGCATCGAGCACGGCTTTTGCCGGATCTACGAAGCGGCCACGCTCGGCCGGGTCGAGTTCCAACCCGATATGATCGTAGAACGGCTTGACCGCCTCCAGCGCCGTTCCGGCAAGAGCCGGTGTGGCCAGCAAAGGCAGGCAAGACACAACAGCAAATGGGCCTGCGCATCGCATCACGAACCGCCCGATCCCGGCGTACTGGCTGGGTCGCGCGCGCCGTGCCGAACCGCATGAATGACAATGTCGTTGCCAGTAAACTCGTAGAAAATCAGATAAGGATACGGCCTCGCATTGATCCGCCGGATACCCTCCACTTCGGTCAGGCGACCCACCTCAGGATGGCGGCACAGCAATTCTGTGATCATCTTTATGCGCTTGGCGACTTTCCGGCCGCCCGATGGCGATTGATCGGCGACATGGTCGAGTATCCCTTCGAGGTCGGCAAGAGCCGAGAGGGTATAACGCAACCTCATCCGCCGTACTTGGCCCAGACTGCCCGAACTTGCTCGTCCGACGCAAACTCACCGCGCGCGGCAGCGGCGCGGGACCGTTCGATGGCCAAGCGTTCTTCAGCGGTCAACGGGACAGGCTCGGCAGAACCCGCACCTACCAACTCAAAGATCGCGCGGGCAATGTCGTCCTGATCATCCCTGGAGAGCTTTCGAGCTGCCTCCAATGCCTGCTCGAGCAATTTGGTCATGTCTTAGCCTCGCATATATGCAGACAAGGATACTCCGCTCCTACCAGTCTCCGTCAATACCACGCATCGTCCATCGACGCCTTCTTGCGCGCCATGAAGTCGTTAAGCGCCTCGTCGATTGCGACATCCAGCGGTGGCGCTTCGTATTCGGCGAGCATCGTCTTCCAGCGCTTGTTGGCGCGCATGGCGGCATCGAGCGAGCCCGCGGCCTGCCATTTCTCATAGGGCTCGTTGTCGGCGACCGCCGAATCCCAAAACGCCGTTTCGTAGTTGGCCATGGTGTGCGCGCAGCCGAAGAAGTGGCTGCCGGGCCCGACTTCCTTGAAAGCGTCAAGCGCTAGCTGATTGTCGTCGATCTTCACGCCGTCGAGATAGGTGTGCAGCGCACCGCAGAAATCGATGTCCATGACGAATTTTTCGAAAGACATCGACAAGAGTCCATCGAGGAAGCCGGCCGAATGCAGGATGAAATTGGCGCCGCAATGCACAGCCGCCAGCATCGCCATGGTGCCTTCGTTCATGGCGTGTGCGTCGGGCAGCTTCGACGTGGTGAAGTTGCCGGAGCAGCGGAGCGGCAGGTTCAGTCGCCGCGCAAGTTGCCCAATGACCATCGAGCCGATGGCCGGCTCCGGCGTGCCGAATGTCGGCGAACCTGAGCGCAGCGACATCGACGACAGGAAATTGCCGAAAATGACCGGCGCGCCGGGGCGTTCGAGCTGGGTCAACGCGCAGCCGGCCATGGTTTCGGCGAGCGACTGGGCAATGGCGCCGGCATTGGTAACCGGACCCATGGCACCGCCAAGGATGAAGGGCACAACGACCGCCGCCTGGTTGGCCCGCGCATAAGCGCGCAATGCGGTGGTCATGGTGGCGTCCCAGACCAGCGGTGAGTTGACGTTGACGTTGCCCAGGATGACGCAATTCTCATCGGTGAATTGTTCGCCAAAGACGATGCGGGCCATGTCGATGGAGTCCTCCGCCCGGCTCTCCGACGTCACCGAGCCCATGAAGCCACGGTCGGAGTAGCGGATATGGCTGTAGACCATGTCGAGATGGCGCTTGTTGACCGGCACGTCCACTGGTTCGCAGATCGTGCCGCCGGAATGGTGCAGCCAGGGCGAGGACTGCGCCAGCTTCACGAAATTGCGGAAATCCTCGATGGTGCCGTAGCGCCGGCCATTGTCGAGATCCATGACGAAGGGCGAACCGTAGGCCGGTGAAAAGACGACGCTTTTGCCGCCTATGACCACCGAGCGCTCAGGGTTGCGGGCATGCTGGGTGAATTGGGCGGGTGCTGTCTTCAGCACTTCGCGCAGCATGCCTGGCTCAAATTTGACGAGCACGCCGTCGACCTTGGCCCCGGCCCGCTTCCAGTGATCGAGCGCCACCGGGTCGTCGCGAAACTCCATGCCGATTTCGGCGAGGATGCGGTCGGCCGTCTCTTCGATGCGGACGAGGTTTTCCTCCGACAATATATCGTAGGTCGGGATGTTCCGGAGGATGTAGGGTCGACCATGCGCCTCGGGCCCGTGCGAGCGCTGTTCACGGCGCGCATTACGGCCGCCACGCTCGCGGCGCTTCGTCGGCTCGGTCTGGATTTCAGGCGCAACGACGTTCATACATGGCTCCAAAGCACTCCAGCATGAAGCTAGCCTTTGGACCGGCTGCTGTGACGCTTGAAAATCCTCATCATTTGCATAATCTGCACTTATGCAAAGCCTGCGCCATCTCCTGCCCTCCGCCGGCAGCCTTATCGTCTTCGAGGCAGCCGGTCGGCTGTCGAGTTTCACTGCTGCGGGCCGCGAACTCGGCATGACCCAGGCCGCGGTCTCCTATGCCATTCGCGGGTTGGAGGAGCAGCTCGGCGCGCAACTATTCCAGCGCCGCCACCGTCAAGTTTTGCTCACGGAGGCCGGCGAGCGCTTCCATGCCGACGTCACGCTTGGCCTGTCGCATATCCGCAAGTCGGCCGAGGAGCTCCGGGCACGCGCGGGCGGCATGCATGTTACGCTGTCGGCTTCCACCGCCTTCGCCTCGTTCTGGATGATGCCGCGCCTGCAAAAATTCCGAGACGACCTGCCCGGCATAGACCTGCGCATCCAGACCGCCGACCGCGACCTCGATCTGATCGCCGAGGGCATTCCCTTGGGAATTCGCGGCGGCAACGCCGAGGATTGGCCCGACTATGAGCTGCTGCCGATATCAGGCGAGGAGATTTACCCCGTTGCCGGCCCGGCCTATGTCGCGCGCGCGGGCACACCACAGACCCCGGCCGAGATGACGCTGCATCACCTCATCCATCTCGAAGAACCCTTCCGCCCGGCTGCAACATGGAACCAGTGGTTCCAATCTGCAGGCCTCAACGGGGCAGTCGCCAAGCGCGGACTGGTCATCAACGACTATGTCCTTGTCATCCAGGCCGTGATGGAGGGCCAGGGTATCGCGCTCGGCTGGCGCCATCTCACCGACCGGCTGATAGCCGCCGGGCTGCTCGTGCGCCTGACCGATCACGTCATGACCACCGGCAAGGGCTTCCATGTCGCCTGGCCGAAGAACCGTCCGCTCAGCGAAAGCGCCGAAAAGGTGCGCGACTGGCTGGCAACGCAGGCTTGAGAAGCCTGTTCACCAGGCAGATCAAGCCTGGCTGGCAAGCGCGTTCCTGACAGGGATTTCCGCGAAGTATCCATAGGCAAGAGCCTGTCCGCGCCGACGCGAATCCCGCTATAGTGCCCCGATGTCCATTCGCCAGCTTTCCGAAACGATGATCAACCAGATCGCAGCCGGCGAGGTCGTCGAACGACCTGCCAGCGTGGTCAAGGAACTGGTCGAAAACGCACTCGACGCCGGAGCCTCCCGCATCGAGGTGGCCACCGCGGGCGGCGGGCTCAACCTGATACGCGTCGTCGACGACGGGTCGGGCATGCCCGAACAAGAACTCTCGCTGGCGATCTCGCGCCACTGCACCTCCAAGCTCGGCGAAGATATCCTCGACATCCGCTCGCTCGGCTTCCGTGGCGAGGCGTTGCCGTCCATCGGCTCGGTGTCGAAGCTCGCCATCCGCTCGCGAACCAAGGCTGCCGACAGCGGGGCTGAAATCACCGTCGAAGGCGGCCGCGTCTCGGCGGTGCGTCCGGCAGCGACCAATCGCGGCACCTCTGTCGAAGTGCGCGACCTATTTTACGCCACCCCTGCCCGGCTCAAATTCATGAAGACCGAGCGCGCCGAGGCGACCGCCATCGCCGACGTGATCAAGCGGATCGCGATTGCCTTCCCAGCCGTGCGCTTCACGCTCTCGGGCACCGACCGCTCGACACTGGAACTCTCCGCCGCATCAGACGATGTTCAAGGCAGGTTGACCCGCATCGCCCAGGTGATGGGCAAGGATTTCCCCGACAATTCGATCGTGATCGAAGCCGCCCGCGAAAGCGTGCGCCTCGATGGCCATGTCTCGATCCCGTCCTACACCAGGGGCAATGCGCTGCAGCAATATGCCTATGTCAATGGCCGGCCGGTACGTGACAAGCTGATCGCCTCGGCTATACGCGGCGCTTATGCCGACGTGCTGCCGCGTGACCGTCATGCGGTGACGGTGCTCTTCCTGACCCTCGACCCGGCCTATGTCGACGTCAACGTGCATCCTGCCAAGGCGGACGTGCGTTTCCGTGACCCTGGGCTGGTGCGTGGGCTGATCGTCGGCGCGGTGCGCCAGGCGCTGGCTGGTGCGGGCATCCGCCCGGCCACCACGGGCACGCAAGCGATGATGGGGGCGTTCCGCCCCGGTGCGACCGCCTATGGCCATCCCGGACCGGCCAGTGGCCATCGCGCCTACAATCCGGATTTTCGCGCCGCGACCTTTGGGGGATTCGACCCGCTGCGTTCACCGCACCGGCCACTCGATAACGGTTTCTCGGAGCAGCGGCAGGCAAGTTTCGATACCGGCCCTCTGCACAGCGCCGACGCACGCGCCGGGTTGAGCGAGGTTGCCGAAGCCGTGCTGCAAACCGAACTGGGTGCGGCGCGCGCGCAGGTGCACGAAAACTACATCGTCGCCCAGACCACGGATTCGCTTATCATTGTCGACCAGCACGCTGCCCATGAACGGCTGGTCTATGAAGCGCTCAAGAACGCGCTGCATTCGCGGCCTGTGCCAGCGCAAATGCTGTTGATGCCGGAAATAGTCGACCTGCCGGAAGAAGACGCCGAGCGGCTGGCGCTGCATTCAGAGACCCTTGCCCGCTTCGGTCTCGGCATCGAGCGCTTCGGCCCGGGCGCAGTTGCGGTGCGCGAAACGCCTGCCATGCTTGGCGAGACCGATGTCACCCAGCTGGTGCGCGACCTCGCCGACGAGATCGCCGACAGCGACACCTCCGATACGCTGAAGGAGCGGCTGGATGCGATTGCCGCGACCATGGCCTGCCATGGCTCGGTGCGGTCGGGCCGCCGTCTGAGACCCGAAGAGATGAACGCGTTGCTGCGCCAGATGGAGGCGACACCCGGTTCAGGCACCTGCAACCACGGCCGCCCGACCTATATCGAACTCAAGCTCGCCGATATCGAAAAGCTGTTCGGCCGGCGCTAGAGCCGGCCAAATCGGCCATCACCGCTTGAGATTGACCAGGACCACACCCGCCAGCGCCAGTACGCCGCCCAATATGCCGAACAGGCCGGGCGTCTCGCCGAGCCATACGAAGCCGATCAGCACGGCCACCGGCGGCACGCAGTACATGAAATTAGCGGCGCGCGAGGCTGGCAGGCGGGAAAGCACCACCGACCAGCTGGCATAGGCGATCAGGCTCGGCACGATGCCGAGAAAGATGACCGACCAGAATGGCTCGCTGTCGGCGACCGCCATCTGCGCGAAACCGCTGGGCAGTGCCGGCGCCAAGCATAATGCGCCGAGGATCATGTTCCAGGCCGAGACGGTCAGCGGGTGGTGACGGCTGAAGAGCCGCTTCTGCACGATGCTGTTGATCGAGGTGCAAAGTGCCGAGCCCAGGATCAGCAGAGCGCCGGTATTGAAGGTAAGTCCCTGCCCTTCGCCAAGCGCGATGATACCGATGCCGGCAAAGGACAAGAAGGTGCCCGCCCAGGCCAATACAGGAAAACGCTCGCCCAGCAACACCATCGCCAGCACCGCTGTGATGATCGGGTTGACGTTGATGATGAAGCTTGCGGCACCGGCCGAAATGGTCAGCTCGCCAAAGTTGAGCAGGATGGTGTAGAGCGCGACGAAGAAGACGCCGCCAAACGCGAAGCGCCAGAGTTCGTTGAATGCCGGCAAGGCGGGCCGGCGTATCAGCAGGTAGATGGCCGACGGCACTGCCGCTATGGCGAAGCGCAAGGCACCAAGCTCGATGGGACCGATCGCTGTCAGTCCGGCGCGGATGGCCGGGAATGCCGAAGCCCAGCCGACGATGGTAACGACCACGGCAAGGATGGTCACAGCGGACGCCGTCGGTGTGGAATTCAACGTACTTGTCTGGATGGCCATGGCATTGATCTCGAAAATTGGCTGAGGGCCATAGGTGACGTCATTTCGAGCTGATTGACAAACGATCAATTCAAGGATCAGCTGTGAGCATGGATCACAGCTTGGAACCGATGCTGCCGCTTGAAACCCTGCGCGCCTTCCAGGCGGCGGCGCGCTCCGGCAGCTTTTCAGCAGCCGCCGAAAAGCTCAACATGACACATGGCGCCGTCAGCCGTCAGGTTGCCAAGCTGGAGAGCTGGCTTGGCCTGAAACTGTTCGAGCGCAAGGCGCGCGGCGTTTCGCTGACGCTCGAAGGCCAGCGCCTGCACCTCAGGACCAGCGAAGCATTTTCGCTGATCGCCAACACCACCGACCGCTGGGTCGAGCCACGTGGTGCCGCCGTGGTGCGGCTGACTTCTATCCCCTCGGTTGCGGGGCTGTGGCTGATGCCGCGCCTCTCGGCGCTCGAAGCCGGCGCGACCCCATTGCGGATCGTGCTCGACATCGACATTCGCCAGGCCGACCTCGCCGACGAAGGCATCGACCTTTCGGTCCGCTGCGGCCGCGGCAAGATCCCCGGCCGCGTGTCGGCACAGCTTTTCGAAGAGTACTGCTTCCCGATCGCCTCGCCGGCACTCGCCGCCCAGATCGGGGCCGGCAAGGCCGAACGACTGCTGAACTACCCGCTCATCCACGATTCGGATGCTTCCAGCTGGCGCTCATGGTTCAGCGCCCATGGCCTCGACTATCGTCCCCGACCGCAGGATCGTCGTTTCGAGGACTATAATCTGGTGCTCGACGCCGCCGCTCATGGCCTAGGCATAGCCTTGGCACGTCCACCACTGACCGAATCCCACCTCAAATCCGGCCGCATCGCCGTTGTCGACGAACGGAGCGCGCTGAACCCGGTATCTTATTGGCTCGACCGGCCGGTTGGACGACCTCGGCCTGCTGCGGCGGAGCTGGCGCGCCGCATCGGTGCCCAGGCAGGTCTTGCGCCCGAACGGATCGAGCGGTTCCTGGCAGAAGACAGGTAACTTGACCTCAGGCGTTTTGTGGCCATAAAAGCCAATATGCAGCGCAGCCACTCCCTACTGGGGACGCGCGGGCGCGGTGAGATTTGAACCTGTGCAATTGATCGATCCCGATTTTCGAGACCATGCACCAGGATGTTGAGCACAAAGCGATGATGAACCGTTTCGAAGGCCCCGGCGCACGCGAAGCTCGCATTCGCTACCTCGACGGCGATTTCCAGGTAACGAGCCCCGGCTCCTTCGTGCGTTGCGCGGTGACGGCGGAGTCGATCCCCCTCGACGAACTCAAATACTGGAGCGTCGCCCGCCAGGAGCCTTATCGCGACGCAGCGATTTCGCTGGCGCGCGAAATCGAAATGAACCCGGATCTGCGCAAGCGCGGCTAAAGCCGTCGCTTCGCAAGATCATGCCCTGATCAGCCCGATATCTTCCGCCGCCGCCAGGCTTCGAGCGTCTCGCCTACGACACGCTCGGCCGTGTGTTCGATGTCGAACACCGCATCAATCTCCATCACGTTCAGCCGCTCCAGGAATTCCGGCGAAGCTGCACCGTGACGCAGCCGTGCGGCATCCTTCGATGTCGTGACAAGTTCCAGTTCGCCAGCCTGAGCTGCGGCAACCAGATCGTCCAGATCTTCGGGCAGATAGAAGTGATGGTCGGCAAAAGCCCGCTCCAGCACCACCGTCCCTCCGGCTTTCTTCAGCGTGGCAAAGAACTTTTCGGGATGACCGATGCCGGCAAATGCGAGGAAACGTCGCCCCACGAATGCCTTCTTGTTGCGGGGCCGCGCGGTCGCAGCAAAGATAGGCTTGCCGGCGCGCGCCGCCTGACGCACCACCGCATCGGCCTTCTCGCCCTCGCCCATCTTGAGGATGGCATCGGCAAACCGAAGTTGGTCGATCAGCCGCGCGCGCATCGGCCCGCCGGGGATGACATGGCCATTGCCTAGGCCGTAGCGCGCATCGACGACCACCAGCGCGTAGTCGATATGGATGCGCGCGCTCTGGAAACCGTCGTCCATGATGAGGAAATTGCAGCCGCGCTCGATCAGCAGGCGCGCGCCCGCTGCCCGGTTGGCGGAGACAGCGACCAGCGCGTGTTCGGCCAGCAGCAGCGGCTCGTCGCCGACATGCTTGGCGCTGTCATGGTGCGTGTCGACGACATGGGGTTCAGCGAAGCTGCCGCCATGGCCGCGCGACAGGATGCCAGGTACGAGCTGCATGCGCCTGGCCTGCTTGGCGAGCGCGATTGCGATCGGGGTCTTGCCGGTGCCGCCGACGGTGAAATTGCCGACGCAAAGCACCGGCGCATCCATCTTCTCGCGCCGGGCGGTTTTCATGCGCCGGCCAGCGACCAAGGCGTAAAGCCACGAGACCGGGTAGAGCGCGTATGCGCGCCAGTCCGGCTTTTCCCACCAGAAAGGAGGCGCTTCGCTTGCCAGCTCTACCTCCCCCCCGCGCCTTTGAGGCGCGACTGAACGATCAGTGGATGAATATAAGGTTCGAGCGCCTTCAGTGTCCGTGCCAGCGCGCCGCGCATTTCCTCGACGGTCGAGGCACCAGCTGCCATCATGTCATGGCGGGCGATCTCGTTGCCGAGCAGGAAGTTGACAGCACCGGCCAGCATGTCGCGGTCGCGGACAATCTTGGCGCCACCGCGATCGATCAGCCGCTGATAGGTGTCGCGGAAGTTCTGGACGTTTCGCCCCGCCAGAACTGCGGTGTCGAGCATTGCCGGCTCGAGCGGGTTCTGGCCGCCCTGTGCAGTCATCGAGCGCCCAACGAAGGCAATCTCGGTGAGACGCAGGTAAAGCCCCATCTCGCCTATCGTGTCGCCGAGCAGGATATCGGTATCAGGCGTGATCGGATCGCCTGTGCTGCGACGCGCAACACTCAGCCCCATCGCCGTCAGCTCAGTCATCAGCGCTGTGGCACGATCGGGATGGCGCGGCACGATGATGGTCAATAGACCCCGATGACGATTGCGGAGCATGGTATGCACTTCCGCCGCCATGACTTCTTCGCCGTCATGGGTCGAGACGGCAGCCCAGGTCGGGCGTCGGCCGATCTGGCGCTGAACCATGTACAGCGCGCGTTCGTCGACGGGTGGCGGCGAGGTATCGACCTTGAGAYTGCCCGAGACGGTGACCGGACGTGCACCGAGCGCGCGGAAACGCTCGCCGTCGACCTCCGACTGCGCCACGACATGCGCCATGTTCTCAAACAGCGCCTCGGCGATATAGTTGCGCTTCTTCCACGACTTGAACGACCGGTCCGAAAGCCGCCCATTGACCAGGATTTGCGGTACGCGCCGTGCGCCGAGTTCAAGGATGGTCATCGGCCAGATTTCCGATTCGGCGATGATGGCGAGATCCGGATGCCAATGATCGAGGAAACGGCTGACCGCAGGCTTGAGGTCGAGCGGCACATATTGATGGATGATGCGGTTGCCCAGCCGCTCTTCGGCAACCTGGGCGGAGGTGACGGTGCCCGTCGTCAGCACGACGTTGATGCCGTAGCCAAGGATAGCCTCGATCAACGGCACCACGGCAATCGTTTCGCCGACGCTTGCAGCATGGAACCAAATCAGCGGTCCGTCAGGCCGTTCGCGGCTCGGCACGCCATAGCGCTCACGGCGGCGATTGTGGTCTTCCTTGCCCTTGGACGCGCGCCAAGCGACATAGCCACCAACCATCGGATAGGCCGCGGCTCCGGCATAACGATAAGCTTTCAGGAAAGCACGAGCCCAGCGTTCGCTCATTGGATGCCATCCACCAGGCGGTAAGCCTGCACTGTGGCGTGATCGATGGCAGCGGTCAGC
Source organism: Aminobacter sp. P4_H6_2 (assembly GCF_056400805.1). Taxonomy (NCBI): domain Bacteria; kingdom Pseudomonadati; phylum Pseudomonadota; class Alphaproteobacteria; order Hyphomicrobiales; family Phyllobacteriaceae; genus Aminobacter; species Aminobacter sp. P4_H6_2. Next base: position 7,497 of record NZ_JBFUKO010000054.1, on the reverse strand, counting down.
TCCTGGCGCTTGCGCTCCATCTCGGCGTCATCGGCATCCGCAGCAACCTCGATCGGAGGCGCGACAAAGAGCGCGCAGCGGCCGAAAGGAAGATTGATCGTGGTCTTGTCCCAAGTGCCTTCCAACACCTTGCGGCGGCTCGTGGCGATGGCTGTGGGGGCTATCGGCCTGCCCGAAATGCGCGCGAGAAGAATAATGCCCATGCCGGCGTCGCGGGGCGTGCCATGCGGAATGTCGGCAATCATGCAGACATTCTTGCCCGCATCGAGTGCCTTTTTCAGGGCAATGAGCGCGGTCGCCCCGCCCTTATCGAGCCTGCTTTTGGTTTCGCGGCCACCCGACCCGCGTACCGCCTCGATGCCAAACTTGTTGACGACCAGCGCGTTGAGCTCGGCGTCGGCACTGCGCGACACCATTGCCACCAGGCGGCGCTCGCTCGGATAAAGCGCTGGCGCAAGCAGGTGCTGGCCGTGCCAGAGGCCAATGATTAGCGGTTCGCTGTCGGCGTAACTGCCACCTGCAAGCTTGAAGGAGCCTTTCGTCATCGGGTTGGTCAGCTTGACGAAGCGCATCGCGCCGGCGAACAGGCTCGCTATCGCGCCCTTGGCGAAGCGCGACTTGGCGAGCGGCTCGCGAATGCGGCGCCAGAACGTCTTCGACGCCGGCTGCTTGACACGCTTCTTCTTCGCCGCTGACCTCACGGCCGGCGACGCCATGCGGGGTTGCTCCATCAGTTCTGACCGGCGACCTTTGCGTCCGGCTCAAGCAACCGATGCAGGTGGACCACGAAGTAGCGCATGTGGGCGTTGTCCACGCTCGCTTGTGCCTTCGCCTTCCAGGCCAGCTCAGCCGACTTGTAGTCGGGGTAGATGCCAACGATATCGAGCGCATCGAGATCGCGGAACTCGGTTCCACCCAACTTCGTCAGCTCGCCGCCGAACACCAGATGCAACAGCTGCTTTTTTCCGTCTTCTTCGGACATCTGCTTCCTTGATTCATTATCTCAGGGGCCGCCTGATCTAGACCAAAGCGGGCCATTTTGAAACACTTCGCGAATTCTTAGCCGTCGTGGCTCGCCATCACTCTAGCCATGACGTCGAGCAGTGTCCCGCTGCCCGCCATCAATGCGCCGTGAACGATGTCGCGGCCGGCAAAGGCCGGCTGGCGGCCCTCTTTGTCGAGCAGCTTTCCGCCTGCCTCGGTCAATATAAGCTCGGCAGCGGCAATATCCCAGTCATGCGCGTTTGGCTTGACGAAGGTTGCATCGAGAGCACCGCTCGCGATCATCGCCACGCGATAGGCAAGCGAAGGTATGTAGGCTTCGCGATCGAGCCGCTCTTGCCATTCTTCCGGCATCTTGTCGATCATCGGCTTGGGACCGGCGATACGTACGCGCTCGCCCGCCTCATTCACCTTGAGCGGGGCTCCATTGAGGAAAGCACCGCCGCCGGCAACCGCCCAGTAAGTCTCGTTGCGTGCGGGGCATTCGAGCACGCCGGCCAGCGAACGGCCGTTCTCGACGACGGCAACACTCACGCACCAGGCCGTCCGGCCCTCGACGAAACCACGCGTGCCGTCGATCGGATCGACGACGAAGGTGCGGCGCGCGGCGAGCCGGTCGAGATTGTCAGCGGTCTCCTCCGACAGCCAGCCATAGTCGGGCCGCGCTGCCGTCAGCGTTTCGCGCAGATAGTGATCGGCGGCGTAGTCGGCTTCGCTGACCGGCGAGTTGCCGCCCTTGAACCAGACTTCTGGGCTCTGTCGAAAATAGCCCATGGCTATACGCCCGGCCTCGGCAGCTGCCGCACGCAGCAGTTCGAGTTCGGCCTGAAGCTCTGATTTGTCGACAGTCTCAGTCTCCGGCAAGGGTCATGCCTTCGATCAAAAGCGTAGGTGCGGCGGTACCGAAATTGCGGTCGAGATCGCTTGCCGGCACCATGCGCAGGAACATGTCCTTGAGGTTGGAAGCGATCGTCACCTCCGACACGGCCCAGGCAAGCTCGCCGTTTTCGATCCAGAAGCCCGATGCGCCGCGGCTGTATTCGCCCGTCACCATGTCCACGCCCTGGCCGAACACCTCGGTGACGTAGAAGCCGCGCTTCAACGAACGGATGATGTCTTCGGGCGACTTCTCTCCCGGCTCAATGGCAAAATTGGTCGAGGACGGCGACACTGACGAGCCGCCACGCGCGCCGCGCCCGTTGGTCACAAGACCGAGTTCGCGCGCAGCCGAGGTTGACAGGAACCAATGGTTGAGGACGCCCTTGTCGACCATCTTGAGGGTGGCGCCCTCGATGCCTTCGCCGTCGAAGGGCCGCGACGCCTGGYCGCGCCGCTTCAATGGCTCGTCGATGGCAGTGATGGCGGCTGATGCAACCTGCTTGCCCATCATGTCGCGCAGGAAACTTGTCTTGCGGGCGACCGAAGCACCATTGATGGCGCCTGCCAGATGGCCGGCAATGCCGCGCGCGACGCGCGGATCGAAGACGACATCGACCGGACCGGTGGCTGCCTTGCGCGCATTGAGCCGCTTGACCGCGCGTTCACCAGCCTTGCGGCCGATCTCGCCGGCGGCATCCAGATCGGCGAAATGCAGGCGCGAGGAGTATTCGTAATCACGCTCCATCGAGGTGCCCTCGCCGGCAATGACGCTGGCGGAACGCGAGAAGCGTGAGCCGACATAGTGGCCGACGAAACCGTGAGAGGTCGCAAGCACCAGGCCCCCCAGACCAGCGGCGGCACCCGCGCCGGCTGAATTGGTGACGCCCTTGACGGCAAGTGCTGCCTCTTCAGCGGCAAGCGCGTCTTCCTTCAGGCGCTCGGCCGAAACCACAGTGTTATCGAACAGGTCGAGATCGCGCGGCGCATGGGTGAGCAGTGCTGCGTCGGCAAGCCCCTGGTAGGGATCTTCAGGCGAGACCTTCGCCATGGCTACGGCACGTTCCGCAAGGGTCCTGGGATCGGACGCGGCGGTCGCCGAAACACTGGCCACACGCCGGCCAACGAATACCCTGAGCGACATATCCTCGCTCTCCGAGGCCTCGGTGCCCTCGACCTTGCCCAGACGCACGGAAACGCTCGTCGAGCGGCCACGCACGGCAACCGCGTCAGCGGCATCGGCGCCGGCCCTTTTTGCCGCCTCGACGAGGCTCGCCACCCGGTCGGCCAGTTTCGCGGCGTCGTTGGTATCGTTCATTGGCGTGTTCCGATTGCTCGCCGCCCATTGGTCGCGGCCCGTACCACCCATCTATTGTCCCGAACCCGCTTGTGCAATGGGCGGGTGCATGGTCAAACGACCAGACTGCGGCGCTTCGGTGCCGAAATCCTTGGGAAATCGCATGTCCAAACAGGCCCCGGCGGCAGTTCCGGCAAAGTTCACCACCGGTTCGACCATGCGCCATGTCGTGGTCATGACGGGCACTGGCTCGATCGGCCTGATTTCCATTTTCATCGTCGATGCGCTCAATCTTTTCTACATTTCACGGCTCGGCGTCGAAGAGTTGGCAGCAGCGATCGGCTTTGCCTCCACGCTTTTGTTCTTCACCCTTTCGATCTCAATCGGCTTCACCATCGCTTGCGKCGCACTCGTCGCACGCTGCCTCGGCCGTGGCCAGCGCGAGGAAGCCGCTCGCATGGGTGGCGCATCGATGGTCTTCATGGGCCTGGCGACCTTGCTGATGACCATCGCTGCGATGCCATTCCTGCGTCCCATGCTGTCGATGCTCGGCGCGACCGGTGCCACGCTCGACCTGTCGACACGGTTCCTGCAGATCGTCCTGCCATCGTTCCCGATCATGGCGCTTGGCATGTGCACCACCGGCATCCTGCGCGGGGTCGGCGACGCCCGACGGGCGATGTATGTGACGTTGGGCAGTGGCATCGCCGCTGCGATTCTCGATCCTATCCTGATCTTCGGCTTCCATCTCGGTCTCGACGGCGCTGCCATCTCGACCGTGCTGACGCGTTTCGTCATGCTGGCCATCGGCCTGCACGGCGCCCATGTCGTGCACAGGCTGATCAAACTTCCCGATCTGAGCGGCTTGCGTGATGCCGCCCGGCCGTTCTTCGCCATCGGCGTTCCGGCCATGCTGACGCAGGTCGCTACCCCTGTCGGCAACGCCTATGTCACGATAGAGATGGCCTCTTTCGGTGATCAGGCAGTAGCCGGCTGGGCGATCATTGGCCGCCTGGTGCCAGTCGCTTTCGGCGTCATCTTCGCGCTGTCAGGCGCGGTCGGGCCGATCCTCGGCCAGAATTACGGCGCCCACAAATTCGACCGCCTGACCACCACCATGCGCGACAGCCTGTTGTTCACGATCGCCTATGTACTCGCGGTCTGGGCGCTGTTGGCAATCTTCGCCAATCCGATCGCCAGTGCTTTCGGCGCCGAAGGCGTGGCGCGAGAACTCATCGTGTTCTTCTGCCACTTCGCCGCTGGCAGCTTCCTGTTCAACGGCGCGATCTTCGTATCGAGTGCCGCCTTCAACAATCTCGGCTACCCGACCTATTCGACGGTGTTCAACTGGGGCCGCTCGACGCTCGGCGTCATCCCCTTTGTCTGGGTCGGCGCGCATTACTGGGGTGCCATCGGCGTCATCGCCGGATGGGGCCTGGGCGCGGTTGTGTTCGGCGTGGTGTCGATGCTGGTTTGCTTCCGTGTCGTCAACGCCATAGCTAGCGAACCTCAGCATCAGGACGAACCAGTGCCGACACCGCCGCCAGCTGCACAGTCGCCCTTCTCCACCGGCAAGGCATCGACGCTGCAGTAAGGTCTGCGACCAGAGCGAACTTACTGAAGGATTTCGTCCACCGCGCGCTTGAGCTCGTCCTTGATCGCCGCCGTTTCGGCCATCACCTGGTCGATCTTGAGGAAATCGAGCGCCCTGAAGCGCGACACCGGCGGCCTGAGGAAGATGTCGGGCGGGTTCTGGCCGAGCTTGTTGGCGATTATCGACTGCATCATCAACTGGCTGGCGCCGAACATCAGGTCGATGGAATTCGGCTGCTTGCGCCCGTTTTCGAACGGTGCACCAACGACATCAATGGCGATGGTGAAATCGGCAAGGCCCTCAAGCAGGTCGAACGGCACGGGATTGTAGATGCCGCCGTCGATGTAGAGCGTATTGCCTCGCGTCACCGGCCTGAACACCGCAGGGATGGCCGCCGACGCCGCGAGCGCCGAAAACAGTTCACCGTCTTCAAACACCGACATGCAATGGCCGTAGTAGTCGGTCGCCGTCACCTTCAGCGGCAGCTTGAGTTCCTCGAATGTCGCCGGCACGCCTTCAGGCAGGAAGGCCTTGAGGATCCGCTCGACATTGAACTGAGTGACCCTGATGCCGCTTTCGACCATCTCAGAAAGCGTACCCGGCCGCGCCCGCCACATGCGGCTGGCGACTTCAGTGGGCCGGCCAAGCACCGCACGCGAGTGCTCGTGGATTTCACGACCTGTGAGGCCGGCAGCCATGCCAGCGCCCATGACCGCGCCGATCGATGAACCGGCGATAGCCACCGGCTTGATGCCAAGTTCGTCCAGGGCTTCGATGACATGGATATGTGCGAGACCGCGCGCGCCGCCGCCGCCAAGCGCGAGTGCGAAGGTCGCGCTCATCCCTTTTTCGCCTCGGCCAATTTCGGGCCGAGGATCATGACCGCGGGTTCGACCGACAACAGCTTGCGCGCTGCCGCCTTCACATCATCGAGCTTGACCGCATTGATGAGATCGACGCGCCTCTGCATGTAATCGATGCCGAGCTTGTCGGTCTGAAGATCGACCAGCGTGGTGGCAATCGCGCTCGAAGAATCCAGGTTGTTGATGGCATAAGCGCCGAGCATGTACTTCTTGGCAGCCTCGAGTTCGGCTTCGGTTGGGCCTTCTTCCACCATCTTGCGCACCACATCGCGGATGACGCCAAGCGTTTCAGCGGCCCTGTCCGAACGGGTCGCAGTGCCGATAACCAACGACGACGAATGGTCCTGGTCGATGAGTGCGGAACTGACGTTATAGGCCAAGCCGCGCTTTTCGCGCACTTCGTCGAACAGGCGCGAGGAGAAGGTGCCACCACCAAGGATGTGATCCAAGAGGGCAGCGGCGAGGAAATCGGGCGCCTTGCGCTGCACACCGGGATAGACCAGTTGCAGTGAGGTCTGCGGCAGCGGGTACTCGACATGCAGTGTCTGGCCGAGCTTCGGCTCAACGCGCTCCACTGGAAGCAGTTCCGCTTTCTCCGGCAATTCGCCGAAGACCTCATCCAACCGCTTCTTCAGTGTTTCAGCGTCGATCGCGCCGACAACCGCGACATGGAGGTTTTCACGCGTGAAATTGGCCTTGTGGAAGGCGCGCAAATCATCCGCCGTGACCGTCTTCAGCGATGCTTCCGTACCAGCATCCGGCCGCGCGTAAGGATGCGTGCTGTAGATGGCCTCGGCCCATTTACGCGAAGCCTGGGTTTCGGGGTCACGCGCGGTGGCGACGATGCCGGAGACAATCTGCGAGCGTATGCGATCGATTGGCGCCTGGTCGAAGCGCGGCTTTTCAACCGCAAGCTCCAATAGTTCGAATGCTTCGTCCTGCCTGTCGGCCAGCATGCGCATGCCGCCGCCGACGGCATCCTTGCTTTCGCTGAAGCCCATCTCTGCGCCGGCTTCATCAAGCTTGGTCTGGAAAGCGTCACTGTCGAGGTCGCCGGCACCTTCGTCGAACAGCCCGGTCATCAGATTGCCAAGCCCTTCCTTGCCGACCGGGTCCTGGGTACTGCCGCCATCGAACCGGAACTTGATCGCAATGATCGGCACCGAATAGTCCTCGACCAGCCACGCAGTTATGCCCTTGTCGGACTTGACCTCCTGGATCCGGACCTCGGCGCGCGCGGCAACGACAGCCGGCAGCACCAGAAACATCAGCGCCAACACCAGCGTCGTTGCCGATGCAAACACCCTGAAACGCATTGCCATGAGCGTGGTCATCAAATCATTTCTCGACAGATTTCGCCGGCAACAGATAACCGGCAACCGAATGGTCGGGATTGAGGTACTTGGCGGCAACCGCCTTGATCTGGTCGGCGGTCACCGCCTGAATCCTGTCTGGCCACTTCTCGATATCTTCGACGGTTCCGCCGGTGGCCAGCGTGCTGCCATAGATGTTGGCCATGCTCGCCTGATTGTCACGAGCAAAGATCATGGCGCGAACGAAGCGGTCCTTGGCCTTGTCAAGCTCATCGGCAGTCACGCCTTCCTTGATGATGCGGCGGATTTCGACATCGACCGCCGTTTCGACCTGCTGCAGCCCGGCTTCGCCACGCGGCGCGCCATAGACGGTGAAGCTGGTGTCATCGACCATCGTGCCTTCGAACATTGCGCCAGCAGACGAGGCGATCCCGTCCTTGACGACCAGCCCCTGATAGAGCCGGCTACGATTTCCGCCACCAAGAATCTCCGAAAGCAGGTCGAGCGCCTCTGCCTCCCCGGCTTTGGCCGTCTGGTAGGATGGCACCACCC
>NZ_JBFUKO010000053.1:0-17758 GCF_056400805.1 Aminobacter sp. P4_H6_2 | reverse complement strand
GCCGACAGATCAGCACGAAGTCCGGCCCGCCCTCGCCGCCGAAACGGCGCAGCAGCTCGCGCCCATCGGCCGGCGTAAACGCGTCGCCCACCACAACAACGTCTATGCCTTTGGCGGCCAGCAGCGACTCGGCTTCCCACAGTCGCTTGGCAGTGCGCACGTCATGGCCGCGCCTGTCGAGATGATCGGTCAGGTCGGAGGCGATGACCTCCGCTATGGCGACAAGTGCTACGACCGATCTTCCAGCCACGTTCCACCCCGCAACATCAGCCTCATCGCGATCATTGCCTGCCGCGGCGGACGCGTCGGCGCCTACAGAGGCAAGAAGATGCCGCGAGACGCGCTTGGCCGAGGATGGGTCCCCAGTCCACGCTGCCCGAAGCCTCTTTCGCCCCTAACGAGGCACAGTACCGTTAGCAACTGCCCACGCCAAATGATCACTGGACATCATGTTTATACCCAATCTACTTTCCGCCGGTAGCGGAGGCGAGACCAAACTGCGTGCTCGGATTGTCATCGTCGAAGATGAGCCCGACTTGAGGGACGCCGTCGCCGAATATCTCGGCGCGAACGGCTTCGATGTGACCGCCCTCGAGAGCGCTGCTGCCCTGCGCGCCTTGATCGAAACCGAACAGTTCCAGCTTGCCATTCTCGATATCGCCATGCCCGGCGAAGACGGACTGTCGCTCGGCCGCTGGCTGCGCTCAAGGATGCCGATCGGCATCATCTACGCCACAGCGGCGGGCACAGCGCTCGACCGCATAGTCGGCCTCGAGATCGGCGCCGACGACTACATGGTCAAGCCTTACGAACTGCGCGAACTCCTGGCGCGCGTGCGCAGCGTCATCCGCCGTGTGCCGCAGCCCGAAAGCTTCATGCGGTCATTGCTTGCCGCCCAGCCGCCGCGCCGCACCATCGCCTTCGGCCCCTTCCAGGCCGACCTCGACGGCCGGCTTGTCACCGGAAACAGCGGCGCCATCATCGACTTGGCCAAGAGTGAATTCGATCTGCTCGAGGTCTTCCTGACCAGGCCGAACCGGCTGCTCAGCCGCGCCACCATCTCGGAGGCCATCGGCTTTGCCGAAGACCCCGAATCCTCGCGCGCCGTCGACATCCGCATCATGCGGCTCAGGAAGAAGATCGAGGACGACCCGGCGAGCCCGAAATTTCTGCGCACCGTGCGCGGGGAAGGCTATATCTTCTCCCTGCCCGGCAGCGATGGCTGCTGAAGCCTCCGGCCCCGCCAGGAACCGCGATGACCCTGTTGACCCTCTCACGCACCGACATTTCGTCGGGTACGCCGAGCCCCACCGTCGTGGCGGGGCAGATCGTGCGCCGGCTACGCCAGGCTCAGGATTGGCAGATCGAGATCGACAATATCCTGGCGAGCTTTGCGCACGGCTTCAGGGGCCATCGCACCATCCTGTTCAGACTGCGCGACCTGCCCGGCCAGGGCTTCGCGCAGTCGATCGCCGCCTTTTGGGTCGATCCGCAGATTGACGCCTTCGCCGCGCCACCGACAACGATCAATCAGGCGCTGGTCGACTCCGACCCTTTGCTTGAACGCCTCGCCGAAGAAGTCCGCCAAGGCAAGATCTTCGTTGGATTGACGCGCGACCTGACCGGCTTCCTGCGCACCGATTTCGAACAACAGCACATCAAGTCGTTCCTGTCGGTATCGGTTTCGGCCCATGGCCATCTCTGGGGCACGCTCGCCATCAACGATTGCATCGTCGAGCGCAGCTGGACCGACGATGAGATCGCCGCGCTCGAAATCATTGCAGCAGCCCTTGGCGACGCGATCGAACGCTCGCTGTCGGAATATCATGTCAGCGAAATCATCCGCCGCACAATGCTTCAGTCCTCGCTCGACGCCATCATGGTGGTCGACGAGACAGGCTCGATCATCGAGTTCAACCCGGCGGCGGAGAAGATGTTCGGCTGGACCCGCGACGAGATCCTCGGCAAGGACCTGCTCGACACCGTCATCCCCGCCTACTACCGCAAGGGCTTCAACAACGGCGCCGAATATTTGGCCGGCCGCGGCGCACCCATGGTCGGCCAGCGCATGGAGACGGTGACCCAGAACGCCGCCGGCGAGATCATCCCGATCGAGCTTACGGCCAACGAGATGCGGCTGGCCGACCGCCGCCTGATCTTTGGGTCGATCCGTGATCTGCGTGAAAAGCATCGCGCCGAAGAAGAAATCAACCGCCAGCGCGAAAAGCTGCACCAAAACGAGAAGATGGCGGCGATGGGCTCGCTTCTCGCCGGCGTTTCGCACGAGCTCAACAATCCGCTTGCCGTGGTCGTTGCCCAGTCGACGTTGCTGCACGAATTCGCTCCCGACCCCCAGACCAAGATACGCGCAGAAAAGGTGCGTGCCGCCGCCGAACGTTGCGGCCGCATCGTCAAGAGCTTCCTCGGCATGGTCCGCCTGCATCCGACCTCACGGGCCGAGACCGATCTCAACCAGGTGATCCGCGCAGCGCTCGAAGTCACCGCCTACGGCGCGCGATCGAGCGGCATCAGCATCGACACCGATCTCGCCGAGGGCACGCTGAGCGTGATGGCAGACGCCGACCACATGACCCAGGTGGCGGCCAACTTCCTGGTCAACAGTCAGCACGCGCTGGCCGCCGCAACTGGCGAGCGCACCATCCGCGTCAAGACCTTCCGCAATGCCGATGGCAGCGCTGGCTTTTCGGTCGAAGACTCAGGCCCCGGCGTCGCCGATGCGATTCGCGACCGCATCTTCGAATCCTATTTCACCACCAAGCCGGTCGGCGTCGGCACCGGCATCGGCCTGTCGATCTCAAAAGCCATCGTAGACCGCCACAACGGCAAGGTCTGGTTCGAGCCGGTGGAGCCAACCGGTGCGCGCTTCGTCGTCGAATTGCCGCCCATGGGCATCGGCCACAGCGCTGTGCTGGAAACCATCCCCAAGTCGAGCGGCTTGCGTCATGCCGTCATCATCGACGACGAACCCGACGTCGCAGGGTCGCTGTCCGACATTCTCGAGCTGATGGGGGTCAAGTCGCGCATTGTTTCGACCTGGGACACAGTTGCCGAAGCGCTGGCCGACCAGCCCGACATCATCTTTTCCGACCTGCGCATGCCCGACCGTAGCGGCATAACCATCTTCCGCGAGATCGTGGCGACACAGCCCGACATGGCCCAGCGCTTCGTGCTGGTTACCGGCGACCTGATCGGCGCCAAGGCGGAGCTCGAACAGCTGCCGCCAAACCTCAAGCCGCACATTCTGGAAAAGCCGTTCAGCACCTTCGACGTGCGCAGTGCCTTGAGCGCGGTCAGCGACCAGGTCGCCGACAGCGCCTGAACCTCGCTGCAAGGCCCAGACTTAGAACTCGGCACAAAAAAAGCCCCCGCAGCCGAAGCTGCGGGGGAGGTACGCGCTGGAGGATGTGAGAGCGCGGCAGGCCCCTACGCCTAGAAGATATTGTGGGTGGTACGAACTGGTTCGGCGCTGGCGATCAGGCGCACCTTGCGCGCACCGGTCTCCCTGGCGATGGTCTCGACGCAGACCTCGCTCTCCGCGCCCCAGGCCTGCCCATGGCATGCAATCTCTGTTTCCGACTGCAGCAGTCGGTCGGTCTTGGCGGTGGTGTGCGCGCCATCGATCGACCGTGACGATCCCATCGAGGCAAAGGCCGGTCCGCTTGTTGGCGCTAGTGCCATCGACGACAGCGATGCAATCACCAGAACTGAAAACAGGGCCATCGGGTGCTCATTGGCACGCTGGCGAATAGCGAGGCGCGGACGGCGATAGATACGCGAGCGCGGCTGGAGCTGGCGATCGAATTCGTAAACCTGCTTGGAACCGGACATTGGATTACCTTTTCGGTAAATTTCATTCCCCTATTGATGTGAATGTAATCGCGCTTTGTATCTCGCCGATGCCGATCAGCGACATCTAATGAAACAATCTCAAAGCCTCAGAAACAGTCAGCATTTCTGCCATACCGGGCGCAATACGTTCACAAATCAGTCATTTCCACTGACATGCTGCAGCTATCCCGCAAGCGGTCGAGCCTGGTTTTGTAACAGCCCGCCCCTATGTGGGCAAAATACGAAAATAACGAAAGGGCCGACGCAGTCGCCTGCGTCGGCCCTTCGAGTTGGTTTGAATGCGCCGGCTCAGCCGGTCATGCGCGATTTGATGTCAGCTGTTCAGAACGTCGGCCCATTCCGGGTGACGGCGGAACTGGGCTGCGGCAAACGGGCAGAGCGGAATGATCTTCTTGCCCGCCGCGCGCGCGTCTTCCACCGCCCGTGTCACCAGCCTCAAGCCCGCACCTTGGCCGCGGAAAGCATCGGGCACCTCGGTATGGTCGATGATGAACAGATGTTCGCTGACTGTGGTGAAGGTCATCTCGGCCTCGGCACCGCCTGCACCGCGGATGACATAGCGCCCTTTTGTGCCACGATCCTCAAGCTCGATCGCCGCCAGTTCCTCGCTCATTGTTCCAACTCCTTTGTTGCCGTGGCGAAAAGGCTTTTCACCGCTTCGATTTCATTGGGGCGCACCTCATGACCGCCCTCGTGCCATTCAAGCCGGACATCCGCCCCAGCGGCCCGCAAACAGGCATCCAGCCGGCTGGTGATCTCGGGCGGACAGATCGGATCGCGCCGGCCTGCGGTGATCAGAACGTGCCGGCCAGCGAGGCTGCCTTTGACGTCGGGTTCGAACGGGATCAGCGGGTGCATCAGCGCTACCGCGTCGAACAGTCCGGGCTCGGCAAACAGCACCGAGGCCAGGATGTTGGCGCCATTGGAATAGCCGAGCGCCAAAACCCGCGAGGGTTTTGCCGCCTCGACATGGGCTTTGACGAAGTCCGCCATCCTGCCTGTCGCACGATCGAGATCGTCCATGTCGTAGACGCCCTCGCCGGTACGGCGGAAGAAACGCGCCGCACCCATTTCGGAGACATCGCCGCGTGGCGAAACGATCGTCGCGCCGGGCACCAGCTCGCGGGCAAAGCCCAGAAGCTGGTTTTCGTCGCCGCCGGTGCCGTGGAAGGCGAAGACCAGAGGGCCATCAGGCTCTCCAGGCAGCACCTTGTGGATGTAGCTGTCCTTGCTCACCATATTCCTCCTCAGTCGCCCAGCGGCTGCAGGTTCTTTTCCAGATAATCGCGCAGATGCGCATGCTGTGTCGGCAGCTTCAGCGCCTCACCGAGATGGGCGGTGTCCTCGTCGCGGTCGAAGCCGGGCTCGTTGGTCGCCACCTCGAACAGCACGCCGCCTGGCGTGCGGAAATAGATCGCCCAGAAATAGTCGCGGTCGATCACCGGCGTCACCTGGTAGCCCGTGTCCATCAACGCCTTGCGCACCTCGAGCTGTTTGGCCCTATTCTCCACCGCAAAGGCGATGTGATGCACCGAACCTGCGCCAAGACCGGCAAAAGATGCACCCGGCAGCGTTTCGATGTCGATGAAATCGGCGCCATTGCCGTTCTTCACCGCAAGCCGCTTGATGTTGCCCGAAGTGTCGACCTCGTCATAACCCATGAACTTCAAAAGCTCTTCGGTGGCGGCACCGTCACGCAGCCTGAGCGTCGCCGAATGAAAGCCGCGGATCGCCTCGTCGGCAGCAACGCCGCCCTTGATCCAGGGCGCGCGTTTGTCGCCCTTGGCCTCGACAAGCGCGAACCCGTCGCCATCAGGACCGGCAAAGGAGAGGCGCTTTTCGCCGAACTTCTCGTCGCGGACGAGCCCACTTACACCTTGGTCGGCGAAACGCTTTTCCCAAAAAGGTAGCGTGCCCTCGGGAACCGAAAACACCGTGGTTCCAACCTCGCCGACACCCGACCGGCCCTGGCCGATATTGGGGAACGGAAAATAGGTCATCACCGAACCAGGCGTACCCAGCTCGTCGGCATAATAGAGGTGGTAGACGTCCGGCGCGTCGAAATTGACTGTTTTCTTGACCCGGCGCAGGCCGAGCTTGTGGGTGAAGAACTGGTTATTCTGTGCCGCATCCTTGGCCATCGAGGTGACGTGATGCAGACCCTTGATCTGGTCGAGCATGGCTTTGCTCCCTTGTCGCTGCGGCCCCTGCCGCGTTGGGAAGAATATGGGCGCATCCGAGGACGTGGCAAAGTGGGCGGGCACAGAATGGACTGTCGCCAATCAGTGAACGACAACCGCGTCGACGTTCACAGATTCTGGCATGAGTCGTGCAGGCACAATGGCGCTTGCACCCGCAAATGAATCCGGCTTCCTTGGCCGCAATTGAATTTGGGGGCTAGCTTGGCAGACACCGGCAGACGGCAGAATATCCTACTCATCACCTGCGACCAGTGGCGTGGCGACTCCCTGTCGGGCGTCGGCCATCCCGTGGTGAAAACGCCCAACAGCGATGCGCTGGCCCGCGAGGGTGTTCTGTTCAAGCGACATTATGCCGGGGCCGCACCTTGCTCGCCGGCGCGGGCATGCCTCTACACCGGCCTTTACCAGATGAACAACCGCGTCTGCCGCAATGGCACGCCGCTCGACGATCGCCACGACAACATCGCCCGCGCCGCTCGTCGCGTCGGCTACGACCCGACGCTGTTCGGCTATACCGATGTTTCGCCCGACCCGCGCAAGCGCGCGCCCGGCGATCCGTTCCTGCGCACCTATGAAGGTGTTTTGCCCGGCTTCACCACCAGGCAGCTTTTGCCCGAGCACCAGAAGGCATGGCTGTCATGGCTCGCGGCGCGCGGCATCGATTCGAGCCCGGGCTTTCCCGACATCCACCGCCCGGCGGACGAATCCGCGCCGGAGATCAGCCCAGCTGTACCAGCCTATTCGAAGGATGAGACACCGGCCGCCTTCCTCACCGGCGAATTCCTGCGCTGGCTGAGCGAGCAGGACGAGGGTGAGCCTTGGTTCGCGCACGTCTCGTTCCTCAGCCCGCATCCGCCCTTCATCGTGCCCGACCCCTTCAACACCATGTATGACCCGGCGGAGGGGCCGGCCTATGCTCGCGCGGAAAACAGGCAGGCGGAAGCGGCAAGCCATCCGTTCCTCGCCTACCACCTCGCCCACCATCAAAAGAAGTCGAGCTTCATTCCTGGCGCATCCGGCAATGTCGGCGACTGGAGCGAAGACGAGTTCCGCAAGATCCGCGCGCTCTATTACGGCATGATCTCGGAAGTCGATTCCCAACTCGGCCGCATCTGGCAAGGCATCAAGGCGGCAGGCAGCTGGGACGACACCATCGTCATCTTGACCTCCGACCACGCCGAGATGATGGGCGACCATTTCATGCTCGGCAAAGGCGGCTGGTTCGACAGCAGCTACCATATCCCGCTGATCTTACGCGACCCGCGCCACCAACAGTCCGCCGGCACCATTGTCGACCGCTTCACCGCCGCCGTCGACATCATGCCGACCTTGCTCGAGCTCATCGGCGGCGAACCATTGCCGCATCTCGACGGCCAGTCGCTGAAGCCGTTCCTCGACGGCAACGAACCTGCTGCCTGGCGCGACGCGGCCCATTGGGAATACGATTTCCGCTCGGTTGCCGACGGCACGACGGAAGCCCATTTCGGCACCGGCTCGCGCGCGCTGAACCTGTCGGTTATCCGCACCGAGGCGGTCAAATACGTGCATTTCGGCGGCGGCTTGCCGCCGCTGCTCTACGACCTCGTCAACGACCCCGGCGAAACGCGCAATCTCGCCAATGACCCGGCATGGCTTTCGGTGCGGCTCGATTTCGCCGAAAGGCTGCTGGCATGGCGCGCTCGGCACCTCGACCAGTCGCTCGCACTATCAGAGCTGGCGGACGGCGGGGCCACCGGCCACTTTGCACATCTGCCCTGACCCAAAACAAAAGGCCCGCGGCGAAGCGCGGGCCTTTCTGCTCTAGTGCCGCCGCATCTACTGAACGATGATCAGACGCTGCTCGTCGCGCTTGGCGGCCCAGCTGCCCGCATCATAAGCCGGCTGAGCTTCGAGCTGCTGCTTGGTGAAGGTCGTGTACAGGTACTTCTTGCCTTCGGCATCAACCATGAAGGCAAGATTGTCGCTGCCGACGGCAACCTTCTTCTCACCCATGCCAAGGAAACCGCCGACATCGATGACATAGGCGTCGATCTTGCCGTCCGCCGTCATCAGGATATCGCCGATCTCGCCGATATTGGCGTCGTCACCACCATAGACGGTGGTACCCATCAGTTCTTCGGCCCGCAGATCGGTACTCGGCAGCTCCTTCAGCGTCGACTTGTCGATCGCCGCGGTCTTGGTCTCGTCGGCCATCGACGCATCAGGCGTAGCCGGAGCAACCGGCGCCTGCGCGGTCTGGTCAACTGCCGGGGACGCCGGATCGGTCGCCGCTACCGGCGCTGGCGTCGGATCATATGCACGGCGGTCGAAATCGGGCAGCGCCTGCAGCTGTTCCTTGGTCGTAGCCATCACAAGCCAGCGATCGCCATTCTTCTCGGCCCAGTCGAACTTGTCGAAGCTGACGGCGACGTTCTTTTCACCGATGCCAAGGAAGCCGCCGACACCGATCACCAGCTGATCGGCCTTGCCGTCAGCGGTCATGACTATGTCGTGAACCTTGCCGATGTTCTCGGCGTCGGCAGCGGTGCCGTTGTAGACCTTCGCACCGATGACGTTGGCTGCGAGGAATCCGTCGGCATGCGGGATCACCGCAGGTGTCGCCGGAGTTGCCTGAGACGGCGCGGGTGTGGGTGCCGGCGCGGTGGTGTCCTGGGCATAGGCGCCGGTGGCGATAAGCGTTGCAAAGGCAGTCGTGGCCAAAAGGTTGCGGATCATGATATATTCTCTCCTCGTGCGTGTCTTCATGCATGCCGCGCCTCGACCAGTCTTTTGCGGGAAGGGTCCGGCGCGGCCTCTTCACGGGTTCACAACGTCGTGACCCGGCCATGGTTCCGAATTTTTCCCCGACTAGTTTCGATATGTGCCGGGCCAGGAACCGTCGCTCGCATTTTCGCAAGCGTTTCAAAATTGTCTTTCCGCAAGGGCACTTAGCCCGGAGCCGAGATGGTCTGGTTGGCGTTCTTGCCGATCATCTCGCCATAGAACTCCGCCCCGCCCCATGCGGCCAGTGCCAGCAGCAAGCCTGCCGCCAGCACGATCAACAGGTGGCGTCCGCGCGTTCCCTGCCGGGCTTTTTGGGCTGGAATGATCTTGGTCATGTGTAGTCTCCCATATGGCTTCAGGAGGCTAACGACGGTTTCACGGCATGGTTCCGGGCGTCCCGCAAAGGCTTTTCAATCTGGCATCGCCCGTCTAGTTTCCTCGGAGCCAAAGGGATGGTCGGGTGCAGGACAACAAAATCATCGACACGGACAGCGCCGACGGCGGCGATACCGGTGCGGTATCGAACGTCCCTTCCGATGCGGATTTCGATCGCCTGACAGGCCTTGCGGCAGCGCTCATGCAAGCGCCCGCTGCCTTGCTCACCCTGGCCAATGCCGAAGGGCAACAGGTCGTGCAGTCGCATTTGGGCATCGACCCCGCACAAGCTGCGGAGGCGCTCCGTTTGGCCAATGGCACCCTCGCTGGCGACACGCCCGACGGCGCATACCTGTTCCACGCCGGCGTACCGATCGTTTCCCAAGGCTCCCCGGTGGGTGTCCTGCTGGTGCTTGACCGGGAGGAACAATTGAGGCCAGATCCGGCAAGGCTCGCACAGATGGAAGCGCTGGCATCACTCGCCGCGAGCCTGGTCATGTTGCGCGACCGCTCCCGGGCCGGTGCGCGGGCCGAGGTGGCATTGGTCCATGCCGAAACCCGTCGCGCTGTAGCGCTCGAAGCCGCAGCCCTTGCCAGCTGGGTCTGGGTTCCGCGCACCGGCGTCGTTGAATGCGACACGCTTTTGCCGGAACTGTTCAACATGCTGCCAGCGACAAAAATGCGGGCGCGCGACATCGTCGTTGCCATCGACAGGCGCGACATCGGCAAAACGCGCAAGATGTTTCGGGAAGCGCTCGAAGGCAGCGACGATTATTCCGGCGAATACCGCATCAGGGGTTTTGATCCGCCGCGATGGCTGGCCGCTCGCGGCCGCGTCGTCGAGCGCGACGCCGATGGCAGACCAACGCTTGTCTTCGGGGTCAACTACGACATCACCGAGCGCCGCACCGTTGAAGAACGCCAGCGCTTTTTGCTGCGCGAGATCAACCATCGGGTCAAGAACACGCTTGCGACCGTCCAGGCGCTCGCCACCCAGACCGTGCGCCATGCGCGTGAACCGCGCGAGTTCCTCGAAGCCTTCAGCCAGCGCCTGCGCGCGCTCGGGCTCGCCCATGGCCTTTTGTCGGAGTATGAGTGGCGCGGCATCGGCATACGCGACCTTGCCAAAACAGAACTCAGCCCTTTCGACGACACCGAGGCACCTCGTATCTCGATTGTCGGTCAGGATGCCTTGTTGACGCCCGACCAGGCGCTCGGCCTGGCGCTTATCCTCCACGAGCTCGCCAGCAATGCGCTCAAATACGGCGCGCTTTCGGTGCCAGAGGGCGAAGTCGCCCTCTCGTGGACTGTCACAGGCCGCAAGGGCGAGAAACGGTTGCAGCTGGAATGGATCGAAAGCGGCGGACCCAAAGTCACTCCGCCCGCCCATCATGGCTTTGGCTCGATCCTCATTCGCCGCAGCCTGGCGAAAGTGATCTCAAGCGAGGTTAGCCACGAATATCTGCCGGACGGCGTACGGGCGCATATCTCGATGCCGCTTGGCGAACCGGCCGAGACCAACCCCTAGAGCACAAGGGGGAACTATTCCCCCGCCACTCCGTCACTATCGTCCGTTTTGTGGTTCTCGCGAATGATCGCATAGGCGGCAAGCGCCACCACCGGCCCCAGTAGCGCGCCGATGCCGCCCTTGCTGCGCAGCAATGTCGGCAACATAGCCATGGCTGCTGTCGTGCCGAGCGCCGCGATATCGGCGCGGCGGCGCCTCTGCTCATTTCGGGCGCGCGAACCAGCCATCAGCCGGTGAAACAGCAGGATCAACCCGGCAACCACCAGGAAGCCAAGGCCAAAGCCAAGTGACGCCTCGATGTGCCCAAATCTTTGCGCTGCCCAGACATAGGCAGCGCCCACTAGAAACCCGACCCCGCAGAGCCCTGCGACCGCAGCGGCAAGATAGGCCACTGCCGCGCGGCGGGTGCGCCTAAGCGCAAGTGTCGTCTCGCCGGTGGCGAAACTCGCAATCAGTGATGCCAGCATATGTCCCCCGGCCGATTGCTAGCGCCGCGCCAGAAGCGCGATGAGGAAGCCGACACCGGCAGCGATAGCAAGCGAAGTGACGGGCTTTTCCCGCACGGTCGCCATGAACTGTTCCTCGATGTCCCTGGCGTTCACGCGCAAGGATTCAACGGCGGCGTCGCTTTGCGCCTTCAACTGACCCGCTCCCTGTGCCGCCGCCCGCCGGGCCGCGCCATAGCCATGCTCGCCCGTTGCGGCCAACTGCTTGGCGAGCGCTTCGATATCGGCCTTCAATAGCTTGATGTCGGCCTCGAGGTCCGGCACGGTCTTGGTGCCGTTGCCGGTCTTTCCTGCAGCTGTCGCCATGTCACTACTCCTTGCGTTCGATGGGGCCGAAACGCCTCATATGCCCGGTCGGTTCCCTCATCGGAGGAACCATCGCCGACCGCCGGACGTTTTGCCAGCCTGAATAGCTGGAAACTGTAGATGCCCAACCGCACCATGACGAAGGCGCCAACCGTGCGCCTGCCGCCAAAATCCAATTTCGAGCTTTTGCTCGTGCGCGGTGCGCAGGTGTCGATGATCTTCGTGGGCGTCATTGCCACCGTCTTCGCGCTCCATGCCGGCGAATTCATTCTCACACCCATCGGTCTTGGCGTCGTCATCGGCCTGATGCTCGGTCCGATTGCCTCGCGACTTGAGCGTTTCAACCTGCCTCCTGCGCTGTCGGCGGCCATCGTCGTTTTGCTGTTCATTGTCTCGGTCGGCATCTTTGCGCTGCTGATCGCATCGCCGCTCAGCTTCTGGCTTCAGCGCCTGCCCCAGATCTGGGCGCAGCTCGCTTCGCAGCTCTCCGACCTCAAGGGCCCGCTCGATACGTTCAAGAGCATGCGCGACCAGTTGCGCCAGGTCACCGGCGGCGAAGGCCTGTCCGTCTCGGTCGACGAGGGAACCGGCGTCGAAACGATGGCGACACTTGCCCCAGCGGTCGTTGCCCAGGTGCTTTTATTCTTCGCCAGTCTCTACTTCTTTGTCGCGACGCGTTCTCAGACAAGAACCGCCATCCTCAGGCTATGCTTCAACCGCCGCCTGCGCTGGCGCGTCGCTCATATCTTCCGCGACGTCGAACAGCTGGTCTCGCAATATCTGCTGTCGATCACCATCATCAACGTCGCCGAAGGTCTCACCGTCGGCATCGGCCTCTACCTTCTGGGCGTACCGTCGGCGCCACTTTGGGGGGCGCTTGCGATCGTCACCAACTTCGTGCCTTTCGTCGGACCATTGGTCATGGTCGCGATCCTGTTTGCTGTCGGCCTGACCTCCTTCGACACGTTGGGCACAAGCCTGCTTCCTGTCATCGTCTATCTCGGCGTCAACACGATCGAGGGCCAGTTCATCACCCCCTTCGTCATAGGCAAGACGATGACACTCAATCCATTCGTGGTTTTGCTGGCACTGGCTTTCTGGATCTGGCTGTGGGGCGCGGTCGGTGGCTTTGTCGCCATCCCTGCCCTGCTCGTCGGCTATGCGATCATCCGCAACGTGGTGCCCGGTGTGAACTGGGGCGTCGACGTACTTGATCGGCGATACAGCCGATAGCGCTCACAAGAGAGGACGCACGCTTTCGTCAAGGCCGCTCCAGTCAGCGAGCGACATCAGTCCTTCGATGTCGAGCACCTTGCAGCCACCATCGCGCCACTGCACGAGCTTGCGGTCCATCAGTTTCCTGATCGTCTTGTTGGTATGGACGAGCGAAAGCCCGAGCGTGTCGGCGAGATGCTGCTGGGTGATCGGAATCTCCACCTTGCCGGCGCCATTCATACCGACCTTACGCGCCCGGCTGGCAATGAAAGCAAGCAGGTAGGCCGCGCGCTCAAGCGCTGAACGGCGTCCGACGCTCAACAAATTCTCGTCGAGCATCCGTTCTTCGCGCGCTGCAATCCATGTGATGTCGTAGCCGAGGCCAGGATAGCCGCGATAGAGTTCCATCAGCCGGTCGCGCTCGAACATGCACAAAAGCATCGGGGACAACGCCTCGACCGAGTGCTGCATCTCGCCCATCAGGCTGCCCTGCAGTCCGATCATGTCGCCCGGCAGCACATAGTTCAGGATCTGGCGGCGGCCATCCTCGAGCAGCTTGTAGCGAAAGCCCCATCCCGCAAGCACGGTATACAGATGTGCGCTGTTGCTACCTTCCGAAAGCAATGTCGCACCCTTGTCGACGGAAAGTTCTCCGCGCTTGAAGCCGCTGACGAAAGCCAGTTCTTCCATGTCGAAGGCCCAGAAAGCCGGCAACGACCGAAGCGGACACTTTTCGCACGAAACCTGCCGCGCCATTTCGCTCGGAATGCTCTGCCCGCTCATGCTATTCTCCAGGGAATGTGATCGGCAACGCGGTCAGGCCGGCGAAAGTTCCCCGTACCAGCGAGGTCGAGGACCGCTTCCTTGTCGAGCATGTCTTTTTTAAATGACAGCGGACGCGACTACCGCCATGTTCGGATTCAATTTCATGGAGTGCCCCTCGACGTGCCAACCCCGCTTTCAGGATTGCGTATCCTTGTGCTTGAAGACGAAGCCTTGATCGCGCTCGATGTCGAGCAGCTTTGCAAGGATCATGGCGCCGGGGATGTCGTCATCGCCAGCAATTTGCGCGAGGCTCAGGAAGCCGCGTTGCCTTATGATGCAGCCATCATCGATATCATGCTGAATGGCGAGCCGACGCTCGACTTCGCCCGCGGCCTTGCAGCTGCGGGCGTACCGTTCATCTTCGCCTCGGGCTACGACCAGCTGGACGAAATCTTCACCGGCTTTCCGGACGTTACCTTGGTAAGCAAGCCCTATGGAGGCGATGACCTTGTCGAGGCCGTCGCCGAAAGCATCCGAAAGACCCGCTCAGCCGAGCGTTGATCCCATGACCTGAGCCGCGATCGCGTCGGGGCCATAGTCGGCCTCGCCCGAGACGTCGAGTATCTCCTGCAGCCTGTTGCGGGCGCGACTCACACGGCTCTTGATGGTGCCCACCGCGCAACCGCAGATTTCGGCCGCCTCTTCATAAGAAAAGCCGGATGCGCCGATCAGAACGATCGCCTCGCGCTGGTCTTCGGGGAGCTGCTCGAGCGCCTTGCGGAAATCGTCGAGATCAAGCCTGCCGGGCTGGCTCGGATGCACGGCCAGACGCGCGGTCAAAAGGCCGTCGCTGTCTTGCACCTCGCGTCCGCGCTTGCGCATCTGCGAATAGAATTCATTGCGCAAAATTGTGAACAGCCAAGCCTTCAAATTGGTACCCGGCTGAAAGCTCGTCTGTTTGTCCCACGCCTTGACGAGCGTTTCCTGGACCAGGTCGTCGGCTCTATCGGCATTTTGAGAGAGCGACATGGCGAAAGCGCGCAGGCCAGGGATCGCCGCGAGCAAGTCGCCCTTGAAACCGAGGGAAGCTGCCATGCGTGGTCAGTCCTTCTGCTGCGCGGGTTCGGCTTCTTCCAGCTGGCTGAGCAACTGGGCGAAACGATCCGGCACCTCGTCGGACACCAGTTCATCGTAATATTGTTTCAATTTTCGGCCGATTTCGGAGTTTGCTCCAAGAGGCTCGCCGTCTCGGCGGCGCTTCGGCGCGGCGTTGCCTGCACCACTTGTCTGCTTAGTCATATGCTTGCTTTGCCCTTGTGCAGTGTCAAACGTCCCGCCCCCGAAATGATGGCGCGCAACAACCCTTGTCGGTTTCCCGAATTTTGCATCAAACTCCCCAAATGCGGATAGGTTCCACAAAAGAGGAACTTTTGCACAGACAATGCGTTGTGTGCTCGCTTCAAAGCAGTTTTGACACCGTCACATGAGGGAGACGTCGACTATGACTCTATCCACGAGAATCGCCCCGCACCTGCCCTATCTCCGCCGTTTCTCGCGCGCGGTGTCGGGTTCTCAGGAAAGTGGCGATGCGCTGGTGGCCGCGATGCTCGAAGCGCTCATCGACGACATCGATGTATTCCCGTCCGCATCTAGCGACCGCATCGCGCTTTACAAGGTATTTGCCCGCCTGTTCACTTCGGTTTCGTTCCGCGTACCGCAGGAATCCTCGTCACTAGCCTGGGAAAAGCGCGCCGCAGCCAATCTCGCAGCACTTTCTCCACGCCCGCGCCAAGCCTTCCTGCTGGTCGCCGTCGAAGGGTTCAATGACATCGAAGCCGCTGAGGTGCTCGATGCCGACCAGGAAGAATTTGCCCAGCTGCTCCAGGAAGCAAGCGGCGACATATCGCGCCAGGTTGCAACCGACATCCTGATCATCGAGGACGAACCGCTGATCGCCATGGATATCGAAGAAATGGTGGAAAGCCTCGGCCATCGCGTGGTTGGTACTGCACGCACCCATGCCGAAGCGACAGCCATGTTCAAGAAGACACGACCCAAGATGATCCTGGCCGATATCCAGCTCGCCGACGGCAGCTCAGGCATCGAGGCCGTCAACGAGATGCTGTCGTCTGCCCCGCTGCCGGTGATCTTCATCACCGCCTTCCCCGAGCGCCTTCTAACCGGCGAACGGCCGGAGCCGGCGTTCCTGGTCACCAAGCCGTTCAACCCCGAAATGGTCAAGGCGCTGATAAGTCAAGCTTTGTTCTTTGACAGGCAGGCGAAAGCTGCTGCATAGGCCTTTTTTAGCACCACCTCAGGGAACCAACCTTGGGGCGGTACGTTTTTCATTCGTCATTTGAAGGAGATAGACCATGCTTTATTGGGCGCTCGTATTCCTCGTCGTCGCGATCATCGCCGGCGCCCTCGGCTTCGGCGGCATCGCCGGAACATCCGCTGGCATCGCGCAGATCCTGTTCTTCATCTTCTTGGCATTCCTGGTGATTTCGTTGATCGCGGGCCTTTTCAGGCGCGCGTGATTAAGCCGGAGAATGAAGAACGAAACCCAGACTGGAAGCCGGCCCCCTCAGTCGGAGTCCAGCGCCGCCGGGTAGCGCTCCTATTCTGAAGCGTTACCCGGCGGTCCCATTTCGGTGCCGGCCGGGTGTCTCCGGTAAGCATCGAAGAATTCGCTCAGCAGAGCAAAGGCAGGCACTTGTCGCATGGCCAACCCCACCACTCCCCCAATGGGACAGAGTTCACGGGTGGACGCGGCGCTCCTGCATGCTTCCCGCAATGCCGGCATCGCCGTGCTCTACCAGGACCGCAAGCTGCGCACGATGTGGTCGCATAATCTGCAGCCGCCTTGGGCTGAACTGCTTGAGGACCAGGTCGGTGACGGCAATTTTCTGCCGCAGCAGCAGGCCGCCCGCCTTGTAGCAGCCAAAAAGAACGTCATCGCAACCGGCAATTCCGACGGGCTTGAGATCAGCGTTGCCGACAACGCCGCCGGCATGCGCTGGTTCGACGTCTGCATCGATGCCGACGTCTCGGATCGCGGCCAGATCCAGGGCGTGGTCGTTACCGTGATCGAAACCACAGAGCAGAAGCGGCGCGAGCAGACGCTGAAGGCGCTTTTGCGCGAGGTCAGCCACCGCTCCAAAAACCTGCTTGCCATCATCCAGAGCATCGCCAGCCAGACCGGACATTATTCCGGCTCCATCGACGGCTTTCTCGAACGCTTCCGCGGTCGTCTCCAATCCATCGCCTCGTCGCAGGACCTCGTAACCTCCTCCAACTGGCGCGGCGCGGGGTTCCGGGAACTGGTCGTTGGCCAGGTCGGTCGCTACAGCATCGACACGATACACACCGTGCGCTTTTCCGGCGACGATCCCTATCTCAACCCCAACGCCGCCCTGCATGTCGGCCTTGCCGTCCATGAGCTGGCGGTCAATTCGGTGAGCTATGGCGCGCTTTCCCGCGCCGACGGTTATGTCGAGGTCGCCGCCGCCAGAACGATGGCTGGACCCGACGGCGAAGAACATATGACCGTGCACTGGTCCGAGGCGATAGGACCAGTGACCGACAGCACGGTGCGCAAGAAGCGTTTTGGCAGCGTGGCGCTGGAGCGCGTGGTGCCGACTGCGCTCAACGGCTCCGCAGAGCTCGATATCGGCACCACGACGCTGGAATACAGGCTCGTCATGCCCAAGGCGAATTTCGAGATGGAGTAGAAGCCTCGGGCCGGCTCCTTCAGGTTCAAGCGCCGAAGATTCAAACTTCAACGCATTTCAGAAAATGAGTCGCTGAGGGCATGGAACTTTTAGCCAGGCATCGCCGTTTCTTGGACAAGGTGGTTTGCCATGGAACACATCGCAGCACTTCTGTTGGTCGTTTCCTGCTCGCAGGATTTGTCTGGTTGCCGGGAGGTTCGTCCCCCCACCGCCGTTTTTGAAGCCTTCGAGGACTGCCAGGCGACATTGCCCAAGACCTTGCGCGTCCTCGCTCCACAGCATCCGCGTGTCTTTGCCAAGTGCCTGGAGGTCGACCCGGCACTTGAGGACGATTACGACCAGTTGACCTGGAATGTCTTGCCCAACGGAACGCTCGACGCGTCTCTTTCAATCTCCAACGTCGTTGTTGCGTCCGGTCAGGCGCGCGCCAAGGCAGCCTATGTTCATTAGTGTCGGATTGTATCCGGCAAATCCTGTCACACCGAGGAACCGGTACAT